>NZ_JBFHKV010000092.1:0-13629 GCF_041595215.1 Stieleria sp.
GTGTGGTCGACTGCACCAACGGATTGGCACCGGTGCCAATGGCGACGACGGCCATGTCGATCGGCATCACAAATTCAGAGCCTTCGATCGGGACCGGACGCCGACGCCCCGAGTCGTCCGCTTCGCCGAGTTCCATCTTGACCAACTTGACTCCGGTCAAATTGCCTTCCTCGTTGCCGACAAACTCCAGCGGGTTGTGCAGGTTCATGAACTGCACGCCCTCGTCCTTGGCATGGTGCATCTCTTCGCCCCGGGCCGGCATTTCTTCCTCGCTGCGGCGGTAAATGATGTAGGCGTTCTTGGCGCCCAATCGCAACGCGGACCGAACCGAATCCATCGCCGTATTCCCGCCGCCGACGATCGCCACGTTGCGGCCGCGGCAATCATAAATCGGTGAATCGTATTGATCGGGATCGTAGGCCTTCATCAAGTTCACTCGCGTCAGAAACTCGTTCGCCGAGTAGACGCCGGCCAGCTGCTCACCGGGAATGTTCATGAACTTCGGCAGCCCCGCCCCGGTGGCGATGAACACCGCATCGTAGCCTTCTTCGTTGAACAGCTCGTCGATGGTGACCGTCTTGCCGATGACGACGTTGGTTTGAAAGTCGATGCCCATCGCCCGCATGTTCTCGACTTCTTGCCGAACGATTTCTTTGGGCAAACGAAACTCCGGGATGCCATAGATCAACACGCCGCCGATTTCGTGAAGCGCCTCAAACACGGTCACCTCGTGGCCTTTCAACGACAGGTCGCCGGCGCAGCTCAATCCCGCCGGTCCGCTGCCGACGATCGCAACTTTCTTGCCCGTCAGCGGTGCGCGTTCGGGAAGCCCCACCTGGCCCGTCTGGCGTTCGTAATCGGCCACAAATCGTTCGATGTGCCCGATCGCCAACGAATTGAATCGCCTGGCCAACACGCAGGCGCCTTCGCATTGGTTCTCCTGAGGGCAAACACGCCCCGTGACCGCCGGCAACACGTTGTCCTCACGCAGCTTGGCGGCTGCGGACAGGTACTCACCCTCGCGAACCAAATCGACGACTTCACGGATCTGCACGCCCACCGGACAGCCGTGCGTGCACTTCGGATCGGCACAGGTCAAACAACGCTGCGACTCGCGCTGCGCGATCGCTTCGGTCAAGCCCAAGTTGACTTCGTCAAAGTTATGCGCCCGCTGGCATGCCTCCTGTTCGGGCATGACCTGGCGGGGAATTTTGGTGCGCTCTTTAGGAGGAAGTTTATCAACCATTGATCAGAATCTGAATGGTGCGTAGATGGTGTCTGACGTGTGACCCTTGACTTTCAAACCGTCCGTGGACCGACTTCCGGAAACTTCTGCTCCATGTGGCAATGGTGAGCTTCCTCCAGGTCGTCAGTCGGATCGACCTCGAATGCTTCCAACGATTCCTGTTCGCGATCACGGTACATCTTGTTGCGCTGGATCAGATTGGTGAAATCGACTTGATGCGCGTCAAACTCCGGTCCATCGACACAGGCGAATTTGCATTCCTTGCCGACGTACACTCGACAGCCGCCGCACATGCCGGTGCCATCGACCATGATCGGATTCAAACTGACGATGGTCGGGATCTGATGCGGGCGCGTGACCTCGGCGACCGCCCGCATCATCGGGATCGGACCGATCGCCAACACGTGATCGATCGTTCGCCCCTGATCGATCAACGCTTGCAACTTCTGTGTGACGAAGCCGTGTTCGCCGCAGCTGCCGTCGTCGGTCATCAAATACAGTTCGTCGCTGGTCGCGCGAACCTCGTCTTCCAAAATCAGCAACGACTGATTGCGGGCACCGACGATCGTGATCACGTGGTTGCCGGCTTGTTTCATCGCGACCGCGGTTGGGTAGGCGATGGCCGTTCCCACGCCGCCCCCGATGACGACGACCGTGCCGAACTTCTTGATCTCCGACGGCTCGCCCAAGGGGCCGACCACGTCCAAGATCGAATCGCCGGCTTCGAGTTGATTGAGCAGTCGCGTCGTCTTGCCGACACCCTGAACGATGATCGTGATCGTCCCCTCTTCGACGTCCGAGTCGGCAATCGTCAACGGGATTCGCTCGCCGTGCTCGTGGATGCGGACGATCACAAACTGCCCCGCCTGCCGCTTGCGGGCAATCCGAGGCGCTTCGACACGGAACAACTTGACATCGCCAGAGAGAAAGCGTGATTCTTTGATGGGAAACATGGCGGGCGTGGTGTGGAGTGCGACCCTGTACGCTGGGCGGATCGGCCGCCGGCACGTGAGTTGGAAACACCTGATCCGATGAACGGGCGGCCTTTCGTGCAAGCACGACTCGTGCCTGCCTGCCGCTCAGCTGCCGCAAATACCATGCCTGCTGCTGACGTTCGTTTCCCGAAACGGTCACGCTGGCAGTAAAAGGGACGCGACCGATGTGAAGAATGCCGACAGATCCGGCCAGTCGCCCCATTGTCACCCGCTGCAGAGAATGTGCCCCACAGAAGCGCAATTCAAGACAGCGTGCGCCATATCGCACACACCTGTCGGGCTGACTGCACGAACGAAGCCATGCGGGACCAATCCGACTGGCAACAATTCGGGTTGCTCAATCCAACCGCTCGGACCGCATCTTGGTCGTGGCGCTGAGTGTCACTCCGTTCAAAAACGAGCCGTTGATCCAGCCGATCTCGTTGTAGCCGACCTCCACTTTCACCGTGATCTGTTCATTGTCAAACGCGGCACTGGGGTCTGGATCCACCGTCACATCCGACGGCGAGACGCTGACGGATGCATCGGACAAAAATTCGACGACCTTCTGCTTGACCGAATCGGCGGTCGCATCCGGCAGGGCGGCCTCGCGAGCGCCCTCTCGCGATGCATTGGTCAGTAATTGTTGGACCATCATCCCTCGACCGAACTCGATGATCCCTAACACCAAGAGGATCAAGAATGGCGCTACCAACGCGAACTCCACCGCGGCGGCCCCCTTTCGTCTACGTCGAATTGCGTTCATTCAATCAAACCTTATTGCACGATCACGGGCGGAGAGTAAATGTTCTGGCTGGTCCCACTGACGCCAGGGGCCGCTTGAACAACGCCTTTGAATGTGACGTTGGCTGGCTGGACGCTGACATATTTGTTTCCGCCGGTCAGATTGACGGCAACGATCCGGACACCGACAAACTTCACGATCACGAACTTCGCATTGTTGCCGTTGCCCGAGACGTCACGATAGATGGGAATGATGACCGGTTTTCCGGCAATGGATTCGAGATCATCCTTCACGCTGGCACTCAAGCCGGGATCACCGCCGAGGATCAATTCTCCGGAATCATCCAGCGCCAGTGAACCGCCGTGATAATCGAGGTCGGACTGTGAAAGTCCGTCACGAATTTGCCCGGCCAGATGCTTGGTGGAATTGGAGGACTGGCCGATATTGACCGTTCCAAAGTTTCCCGAGCTTGAAGTCCTCGTCGGGAACAACACGACTTCAGGAATACCGTCGGGAGTGGCGTCGACCGACTGGCTAATCGCGTCGTATCCCCAATCGTCGGCACCCCGACTTACTTGTTGCTCCCAATAGTCTTCGTCAACCGTGATTGGCAGAAACGGGACATTGGCACCGGCCCCAGGGACCTTGAATCCGCCAACGTTCTTGATGATCGCTGCGGTGGCCTCGGCACGCAGCATCATGCTCGAATAGCCGAAGATATTTGCAAAGAATAGACCGACTTCCCCGTTCCGATCCGCCGTTTGGCTCACTTTGACACGCACCGCATTGTATTGTTCAGGCTCATCAAACGTCATCGACCCACGTGGATTACTGAAATCGATCCTGCCCACGACGATGTCACCGTCCGAATCGGCGTTGAAGGTATTCCTGTGGACGGTCACCTGTCGATCCAGCACCGGATTGTCTTCGACGTACTGCTTGGCAGTGCGTCGCGTGTCGGTGATGATTCGATACGCATTGCCGTCATTGCGAAATTCTAAGACGGCTGCGTGCGCGGCCGCGTCGGCCGACCGCTGCAGATCCGATTGCGCCACCATCAGTACGCCTAGGTCAACGGCGCACGCAACCATCCCCAGTACGACGACGAGCAACACCGCGACAAGCACGGCGACGGCACCACGCCGACGCCCGATTTGATTGGACTTCATTATTTGACACTCGGAGCACACTTGACGCCCCAGCATCACGGGTAGCTTGGCGGTCTCTTCGTTTCAGAGATCCATAGCTTTGCGTCCCGGCCTCACGACCGGTTTGCCTTTATCTGCGACTGGAATTGTGGCGAATTGGACTAGTAAACTGCTCGAACCCTATGTCATTGCCGGACAGACGCAAATTCTGAATTGCCTCTGGGACGCAAAGTGGCTGACTTTAGGGATCTCCCTCGCGCCGGAGCAGTCAGACGGCCGAGAAGCCAGAACCTCTGCTGGTCCGGAAACGCGATGTCGCCGGACGGACCGGAGGTGTCACCCGGCCGGCGATGAGATGTTTAGCCGGGGGAGTTCGATTCCTCGGTCGATTTCCACCACCGCCGAACGGGAGACACCGCCATGACCAAGTATTTTGTCCAATCAGGAACGCTTCGCACCACCGTCCAAGCCGAATCGTCTCGCAAGGCGGCGCTGTGGGCGGTCCATCAAGCCATGCAGCAAGTCTTACCGGTCGACGACACCGATGGCAAAACGGCTCAATCGAAAATGGAGTCGGCGGCGACCGGCGGGATTCGCGTGATGGATGAGATCGTCCGCGTCAGTGAACTCGGTTTCGACCGCGAGGACGCGCCGGTGCTCTCCACGATGGATGTCGTCCGCCAATGGAATGAGATGTTTGCGGCGCTGGACCGCTTGCAACGGATGCTGCACGAAGGTGCCGTGGCGGCGTGACCGCACCCTCAGCCATGCGTTCGATGGACCGCCGGAGTCACGCCCGATGGAAGGTGTTAGCGGAACTACTGGTCAGCCGACGCGTTCGGCGATCACGCGCAATTGTGCCGCAGCGTCGGTGAGAGAAGCGTCTGGATAACTTCCTTCAAACGCATCCTCGTCGTCGTCGATCTCATCGACCTCAATGTAGACCTCTTCCTCCGCCGCCTCTTGAATCGGAGCCTTTTGCGGCGCGGGCGCCGGCCTGTCGACGCGCCGCACTTCGCGTCGTTGAGAGGAAGCCATCGGGACGTATTGCGACTCCAGCGCCGCGCAGGCCAAGGACTCGCGCGTCTGACGCCTCACACGATCCCGCCGTTCTTCCTGCGACGCGTCGGGAAACAAACCGCGGCACGGACGGTTCACCAGGGTCGCCACCAGCAACGTCAGTGCAGCCACGATCCCAAGCAACGGGATTTCATAGGTTGCCCCGACAACCACCGTGATCGACAACACGAACGCAAGCAGAGCTTTGAACAAATAGTCCGATGCCGACGCCGCCAGCGCAACCGTCCAGTGCGATGTTGTTGCACGAGACGCTTTGGTCTGCGATGACGCTGTCTGCGCCAATCGGCTGGCCGTGTCGATGAATAGATGAAGCACCTTTGCAACAAAGCGCAGCAAGGCAAACGCGATCACCAACATCGGAAGCGGAAAGGTGGCAACACCCGAGTGATCCGGGAAATAGAGAAACAAGAACACCGCCGCGACACACAAGACGGCCATCGTCCCGCGGATGACAAGCCGCAACTGATGCGATGCTTCGAATGCCGCGACTGCAGCCGACACCGCGCGTGATTCGGACACCACCAGCGGTTTACCGTGGACCTCTGTCGATGCCTGTCCACTGATCACTTGGGGGCCGGCTTCAACGCCGCGGGACCTGTCGAGGCCACTCGCCCGTTCGGTTTGACTAATCATGCCCATGATAGCCAAGCTCCAGTTGGTACTTGTAAGACTGGGCGGTGGATCCTCTCATCATCAAGCTCCTTGCCATGGCAACCTTCGGTCGCGAGCTGCTTCATGATGCACAAAAGAGTGAGAGGGATCATCCGCTCATTGATTCGATCTGTTCTCCCTGCCGACGATGTCTGCACCTCCGTTATAGCCAGCCAGCACAGGCTGTCGAGGAAATTCAGCGGGGAACATCAATCAATTCACAGCCATTATCCGATACGCCATCAATCTGATGAACAGCACCACACCACCATGGTGGGGTCATGTAATGAAGCTGACGGCGCGCGGGCGATCACTCAATCTTCATCGGCGGTGACCGCGGTCTTTCCACCCGCCCGCCAACGCAAAAAGGCGTCCAGAAAACCTTGCAGTTCGCTGCCGTCGATGACACTGTTGAAATTGCCGACGTAGTGTCCGGTCCTGGCATCTTTGACGCGCTGGTCGGGGTGCAAGAAGTAGTTGCGAATCTGGCTGCCGAAACCGGTCCTGGCCTGGGTGCCATACTTCGCCGCCGTTTCCGCTTCGCGTCGCTCCTCTTCCAATCGGGCCATTTTGGCGCGAAGCATCTTCCACGCGTTGGCCTTGTTCTGGTGCTGGCTGCGTTCGCTTTGGCACTGCACCACCGTATTGGTGGGGATGTGAGTGAGACGAATGGCGCTGTCGGTTTTGTTGACGTGCTGGCCACCGGCACCACTGGCGCGAAAGGTGTCGGTCCGAACGTCCTTCTCTTCGATTTCGACCTCAATGGAATCATCGATTTCAGGCGCGACGCTGACCGCAGCAAAACTGGTCTGCCGCTTGCCTTCACTGTTGAACGGGCTGATGCGAACCAAGCGGTGCATGCCCTCCTCGCCTTTCAGATAGCCATAGGCCATCGGCCCGCGGATGGCGATCGAGGCACTGTTGATGCCCGCTTCTTCGTTTTCATGCCGGTCAAGCAATTGGATCTTGTAATCTTGGTTGACCGCCCAAGCGGAGTACATCCGCAACATGATGTCGGCCCAGTCGTTGGCATCGGTCCCGCCATCCCGGGCGTTGATCGTCAGAATCGCTCCGGCGCTGTCGTTGGGACCATCGAGCAGGGCTTTCAGCTCCAAATCATCCAGAATGTTTTCCAAGCGTGAAAGCTCCTGGCTGACCTCGGCGGCAACCGATTCGTCCTCATCCGCCATCTCCATCAAGACACTTAAGTCCTCGACGCTGCTGGACAATTCGTTCATCGGGCCGACAATGGCTTTGAGAGCCTTGAGCTCGCCGACCGTTTTTTGAGCCGACTCGTTGTCGTCCCAAAAGTCCGGCTGGCCCATCTTGGCTTCGATTTTTTTGATCTGCCCTGCCTTGCCGCGATGGTCCAAGGACTCGGCGAGCAGTTTCAGGCGTTTTTCGATTTTTTCACTGCGCTGAACCAGTTCCGCGTCCATCAGTGATCACATCCTTTTCGCCGATCACGACGAATACTTGACATTGAGAAGACTTTCCAGAGAGGTTGAAAACTATACATGGCACGCGTGGTCCTGGCGATGAGTGGGGGAGTCGATTCGAGTGTGGCGGCACATCTGTTGCTCGAGGCCGGACACGAGGTGATCGGCGTGTTCATGCGCCACGGCGAGGAGTCCAGCGAAGTCTGCAAGGTGGATCGCGGTGCGGACCCATCCGCCCCGGCGGGTCAGGCTTCAGCCCCGTCGCTGCCCGTCCTGGGGGGCCTGGCGAGCGGGCGTGCCGACCACAAACAGGGCTGCTGCACCGCCAGCGATGCCGCCGACGCCAAACGCGTCGCCGCTAAATTCGGCATCCCCTTCTACGCACTGGATCTGCAAGCCGATTTCCGACGCATCGTCGATTACTTTGTCGATGACTACTTGAATGGACGCACACCGAATCCTTGCGTGAAATGCAATCATTGGATCAAGTTCGGCCGCCTGTTCGACTACGCCGCCGGTGTCGAAGCTGACTTTCTCGCCACCGGGCACTACGCCAGGATGATCGACGGCCAGTTGCACCGCGGATTGGACGGCCACAAAGATCAGTCTTACGCGCTGTTCGGAATTGGCAAGAGCCGTTTGCCACGAATGTTGTTGCCGGTCGGCGATTACGAAAAAACCGAAATCCGCAAGATCGCCGAAAGCCTCCAGCTGGGCGTCGCCGGGAAACGCGATAGCCAGGAAATCTGTTTTGTCACCCAAGGCCACCACAGCGATTTCGTCAAAGCTCGCCGCCCCGAACTGGTCGGCACCACGGCCGGCGACTTCGTCACCACCGACGGCCGGGTCGTCGGCTCACACGATGGCTACGAAGCGTTCACCGTCGGCCAACGAAAGGGCCTCGGGATCGCCCTGGGCACGCCCCACTTCGTGATCCGGATCGACCCCGAAACCAATCAAGTGGTGCTCGGGGAGAAGGAATCGCTGGCGTGCGGGCAACTGACGGCCGGGGATGCAAACTGGTTAGTCTCGCCGGAATCGCTCAGCCGCCTGGCCTCGTCCGACGCCGGAACCGGCGGGCTGTCGGTCCAAATCCGCTACAACGGATCCCCCCAACCGGCCTCGGTCGAAGTCGACCCGGGATCGCCGGATCGATTCACCGTTCACTTCGACGCCCCCGTCGACGCCGTCGCGCCCGGCCAAGCCGCCGTCGTCTACCACGGCACCCAAGTCCTCGGAGGCGGCTGGATCGAGTGACGCCCCAACGCGACGCATAGACAACTCGACAAACGCCGCCACATCGCGAGAATTGGCGAATCAGGCGGCACTGCATCGCCCCCTTCAACGACATCAGCACGGCGATCGGCGGAATCATGGCGAAGAAGAAATCAAGTGAATCGGCATCCTCCAAGGGCGAACCGGGACCCCAAGTCGACTTCGAATCGGCGCTCGCGGAAGTCGAAACCGTCGTCGAAATGCTCGAAGGCGGGGAGCTCGGACTGTCCGAATCACTTGTCCAGTACGAACGCGGCATCGAAAAAATCAAGCTTTGCCACCAAGTTCTCCAGCAAGCGGAAAAACGTATCGCGGTGCTGACCAGTGTCGATGAAGACGGGACGGCGTCGGTCGAACCGGTGGACACCGGAGAGGGCAGCCAAACCCCCGCTAGCGGCGGCCGCTCCGCATCGGGCCGAAAGCCGGCCAGAAAGACGCGCGGGCCCGTCAGCGACGTGGACGAAAACGAGGGGCTTTTTTAAGCTGTACAGTGTGGGGATAATTACTGCTCACCCCTTTCCGCCCTAGTGTCAGCCTTGCCCGCCTCTCCGATCGAACAAACCAACGCGCAAGATACCGAGCCTGGAATCCATCAAGCACTCGGTGACCTGCTGCCCTCCATCGAACAATCGCTTCAGGCGGCGTGCCAATTCGGCAGCGGTTGCCCGGATCGGCTGGCCGACGCGATCCGCTATGCCGTGCTGGCTCCCGGCAAACGGCTCCGCCCGGCACTGGTCCTGATGGCCGCCGAGGCCTGTGGCGGGACGATCGACGAGGCGATGCCCGGTGCGGTCGCGGTGGAAATGATCCACGCCTACTCGCTGATCCACGACGATTTGCCCGCGATGGACGACGACGACCTCCGCCGCGGACGGCCGACTGTCCACATCGCCTTCGACGAAGCCACCGCGATTTTGGCCGGCGACGCGTTGCAGCCCCTGGCGATCGCGCACCTGTGCCGCAACGTGACGGATCTGCATCGACGTGCGCTGGCCGTCGAGCTGCTGGCTAACGCCGCCGGCCCCGAACAGCTCGTCGGCGGCCAAGCCGATGACCTGGCCGCCGAGTCGGGCCAGCTGCCCGCCGAGGTCGCCGCCGAACTGGAATCGGCCGGCCACAAGCCAGCTGCCGAGCAGCCCAATGAACCGAGCGGCAGCCCCCCCCGTAGTCCAGAGGGATGCCCCGGACTCGCGTTCCTGGAATCGATTCACCGCCGCAAAACGGGTGCCCTGTTCACCGCGTCGCTTCAACTGGGAGCCGTCTTGTGCGGCGCCAACGATCGACAATCCCAGGCGCTGACCGACTTTGCGGCCGATCTCGGATTAGCATTTCAGGTGGTCGACGACTTGCTGGACCACACCGCTGACGAATCCAACCTCGGAAAACGCGTCGGAAAAGACAGCGATCGCGGAAAACTGACGTACCCCGGACTGCTGGGGCTCCCCAACGCACAAGCCTTCGCCAGCGACTTGATCCGATCCGCAAAATCGCACCTGACCGTTTTAGGTCCGCCCGCTTGGCGGTTAGAGTGTCTGGCGGATTATGTCCTCGCTCGCACCCACTGATTTCAAGCAATCACCTTGATGCGGTAACCACGGATTGACCCGCTCGACCGACATCTCAAAAGGAAGCCAAATTGAACGACCCAAAACATCCCCTGCTGGCAAGCTTGAAAGACGCGACAGGGCTGCGAGATTTTTCGCCCCAGCAATTGGAGTCGGCCGCTGACGAAATCCGTGACGTGCTGTGCAACCTGCTGGCAACCCGGACGGCGCACTTTGCGTCCAACCTGGGCGTCGTCGAACTCTGCCTGGCGCTGCACTGTGAATTCGACTTCCGCACCGATCGCCTGATCTGGGACACCGGCCACCAAATCTACCCGCACAAACTGGTCACCGGCCGCTACCACAGCTTTCCCTCGATTCGCACGCAGGGCGGCTTGATGGGATACCCGAACCCACAGGAAAGCGAGTACGACTTGTTCATGACCGGCCACGCCGGCTGCAGCGTCAGCACCGCAGTCGGATTGCGCAGCGGTGACTTGATGGTCGGCCAACCCGACCGCCGGACGGTCGCGGTGATCGGCGACGGGGCCTTCCCCAGCGGCATCGTGTTCGAAGCGCTCAACAACGCCGGCCACCTGGAAGACGATCTGACGATCGTGCTCAACGATAACAAGATGTCGATTTGCCATCGCGTCGGCGCCGTCGCCGGCTACCTGGACCGCCTGCGAAGCAATCCGTATTACACCGGCTTGAAAAGCGAAGTCGGCAAACTGCTGGAACAGATCCCGATGTTTGGCGATCCGGCCGAACGGTTTCTGGCCCAGTTGAAGGAAGGCGTCAAAGCCGGCTTGGTCGGCGGCATGCTGTTCGAAGAATTGAACATCCGCTACGTCGGGCCGATCGACGGGCATGACATCGCGCTGGTCCGCAAGTACTTGGCGATGGTCCGCGAAATGAAAGGCCCGGTGCTGCTGCACGTGGTCACCGAAAAAGGCCATGGATACAAACCCGCCGCCGCCGACCCGGTGTTCTTCCACACTCCGCCGGCGTTCGAAGACCGGGACGGCCAACCGGTGCCCCGGCACAGCGATGGCCTGCCCCCGTTCACCGTGCACGCCCGTGATGCGATCAGCGCCGCGATGGCCGCCGACGAAAAGGTTTCGGTGATCACCGCGGCCATGTGCCAAGGCAACAAACTGGAACCCGTCCGCGAAAAATTCCCCAAACAGTTCTTCGATGTCGGCATCTGTGAATCGCACGCGGTCGCCTTCGCCGCCGGTCAATGCAAGGCCGGAGCGCGGCCGATCGTCGATATCTACAGCACGTTCTTGCAACGCAGCTACGATCAGATTTTCCAAGAGGTCTCGCTACAAGATCTGCCGGTCGTGTTCATGCTCGATCGCGCCGGGTTGACCGGCCCGGACGGACCGACCCACCACGGCGTCTATGACGTCGGCTACATGCGTCTGTTCCCCAACATCGTCGTGATGGCCCCGGGATACGCCGAAGAACTGGGCATGATGCTTCGCTTCGCACTCGATCACGATCATCCCTGCAGCATTCGCTACCCCAAAGCGTCAGCACTTCAACGCGGACAAGTGGCCCCCGACATCGAACTCGGCAAAAGCGAAGTCATTCGCCACGGCGATGACGGAACGATCGTGGCCTTCGGTGCGATGCTGGAAAACGCACTCGCCGCCGCCGAGATGCTCGAAGGCGAACTGGATCTGTGCGTCGTCAACGCGCGGTTCGCCAAACCGATCGACGAAGAGATGGTCAGACAGACGATCGAAACCGGAAAATTCGTTCTGACGGTGGAAGAAAACGCGGTGATGGGTGGCTTCGGATCGGCGTTCCTGGAATCCGCCGTCGCCCAACGACTGGACACCCGCGGCGTCCAGACCCTCGGGCTTCCCGATAGCTTTGTCGAGCACGGGGACCGCAACGAATTGCTGCACCAATGCGGACTCAGCCCCGAAGCGATCGCCGAGCGATGCCGACAAGCGGCGCCGGCAACGTCAACCTTCGCCTGAGCATGTCGGTCGGACATGGGACCGGCCTCCAGGTTGTCGATTCCGCAGCGACAGACTGGAAACCGATCCCACGAAGTCTTCGTCCATTGCTATGCTAGGCAACCCATGACGCTCAACCCCGCAGAACCGCGCTCCAACAGTCGAACCTGGCCCAACGGCGACCGGAACGTGCCCCGCGTGGTGATCATCGGTGCCCCGGATCGCGAGCGTGTCCGCAGCGAAGCCATCCGCTTGCGGCCGCTGATTGCCCAGCACGCCGAGATCGTTGCCGAAGACTTTCACTTCGAATACGGCTTCGATGACCCCGACATCGACCTGGTCATCGTGCTCGGTGGCGACGGTTCGATCTTGCAAACCGCCCGGCAACTCGCCGGAAAGAAAATCCCCGTGCTGGGAATCAATTGCGGAAACCTCGGCTTCCTGGCCGCACTTTCGCCGGACGATTTCTTGGAGGTCTGTCCCCGCGTCTGCTGCGGTGCCTTCGAAGTCGTCGACCACTTGATGCTGGAAGTCAGTCTGATTCGAGACGGCCAGACCATCTGCCAGCAGCTTGTCTTGAACGAGGTCGCGGTGCTCGGCGGACCGCCGTACCAGATCCTGGGAATCGATCTGTTTGCCGATGGCAACTTGGCGACACGGTATCGCTGCGACGGGCTGATCCTAGCGACGCCGGTTGGTTCGACCGCACACAACTTGTCCGCCGGCGGACCGATCCTGCGACGCAACCTGCACGCCGTGGTGATTTCACCGATCAGCCCCCACACGTTGACCTATCGGCCGCTGGTCGATTCGGCAGACACCGTGTTCGAGCTGACCGTCAGCGAGCCGAACGCATCGACCAGTGTCGTCGTGGACGGGCGAATCCTCAGCCAGCTCCTGCCGGGCGACCGCGTCCAGGTCCAACGTTCCGACAGCACCTTTGAAATGCTCTCGGTCCCCGGCCAAAACGACTACCGCACCCTGCGAGAAAAACTCGGCTGGGGCGGCTCACTGTAGCCGCCACCCCCACCAACGCCCACCGGGGACAGACCCCACCAGTCTTTCTCATTTTTTGACCAACCCATTTTTTGACCAATCACTCCGCCACTGTTTCCCAAAAGACGTGAAGCGGAGCTGGGGCGTGACCGCAGAACGCTGCGCTTTGCTTTGGGGATCAGGTCAAAATATTTGTTGGTCAAAAAATAGGAGAGAAAATCGGAGAGAAGAGGCCATCAGGGACAGACCCCGAGAGGCATTCCACCGGGGACAGTCCCTAGGGCGATCGGCTTTGTCGGTGAAATGGTGCGCGACGCTTGGTAACATGAACGCATCAGTTCGTTGGCGCCCCTTGGAATCACCCCGTTTTCGGCAACACAGAATGTCTGCAGCTCAACGTTTTTTGCCACATTACACCGTCGCTGACTATCAAGCCTGGCAGGGTGACTGGGAACTTTGGCAGGGCATCCCGGTGTCGATGACACCCAGCCCGTTCGGCCCTCACCAACGAATCGCCAAGAACTTGGTGTTCGAAATTGAGTCTCAAATCCGCAAGCA
>NZ_JBFHKV010000093.1:0-13559 GCF_041595215.1 Stieleria sp.
AGCCGTTTCGCGCAAGCGTACGGGCATTCATTATGTCAATTACTCTCCGGCGCCCGTAGGCTCGCGCCAAACGGCTGATTAAATCAACAGGCCGCGTTAGCCAGTGGCGCGTCACTGCCCCCTCACTGATTTCAACATTTTTGCCGCCGGCATCCCAGCTCGCTGTCGCTGTCTCTTAAAATCGATTTCATAGAAAGCACTGACGACAGAGTGCGCACTGACGACAGAGTGCACGGGACATTTCGATTTTATTACGGGGGAACCTTGGCATGGACACCAACAGCGGGACGGTGGCGGTCCAAAACGCGCACGCGGCGGATGGTTTGATCGACCGTTTCTTTCAGGTCCGTGCATTTTCAGAAAAGATCGTTGAACCTCTGTCCCCCGAAGACTGCGTGATTCAGTCGATGGACGATGCCAGCCCGATCCGTTGGCACCTGGCGCACACGACGTGGTTCTTCGAAACGTTTTTGCTGAAACCGAGCGGGGATTACCGCCCGTTTGATGAGCGTTTCGAGTATTTGTTCAATTCCTATTACAACAGTGTCGGTGAACAATACCCGCGGGGAAAACGCGGCTTGATCTCTCGTCCCGGTTTGACAGAAACCCTCGACTATCGCAGCCACGTCGATCAAGCGATGCGGTCGCTGGTGGAAGGCCACGATCTGACCGACGAGGAGCGGCAGGTGTTGGAAATCGGAATCCATCACGAACAACAGCATCAGGAATTGATGCTGACCGATCTGAAACACGCGCTGTCGTGCAATCCGCTTGCACCGGTTTATCGCGACGGAGCGTGCGAAGATCTCGACACAGCGGTCGGTCAGTCATGGCTCGAGTTTGATCCCGGCGTGGTGCGAATCGGACACGACGGCGACTCCTTTTGTTTCGACAACGAACTTCCGCGACACCGTGTTTTTCTGGAACCCTTTCAAATCGCCGATCGCTGCGTGACCAACCGCGAGTACCTGGAGTTCATGGAAGACGGGGGCTACGATCGGCCCGAATTGTGGTTGTCGCTCGGATGGGCGGCGGTCAAGGAGCACGGTTGGCGATCGCCGTTGTATTGGACCAAAACGGGTTCGCGATGGTCGCACTTCACGTTGTCCGGACGCAAGCCAATTCGGCTCGACCAGCCCGTCTGCCATGTCAGTTATTTCGAAGCCGACGCGTATGCCCGCTGGGCCGGATGCCGATTGGCAACCGAAGCGGAATGGGAACACGCCGTCTGCTGTCAGCTGGACGACCCGTTCTCGGCAACGCAGCGCGGCAACTGGAGTGACGAACTGCTCCGCAGCGGCCGCTGCATCCACCCCAAGTTGTCTGGCACGGACAGTTACTGCAATCCGCAATCCCACTATGGCGGCATCGACGGTGACGACTCAGACCAGCCTCCATTGGCCGACGCCATGGGCAACGTGTGGGAATGGACCAGCAGCCACTACTCGGCATACCCTGGCTACCACGCACCGGCGGGTGCGTTGGGCGAATACAACGGAAAATTCATGTGCAACGTCTTCGTGCTCAAGGGCGGTTCGTGCGCGACTCCGTCTGGACATGCGCGTCCGACCTATCGCAATTTTTTCGCCCCAGAGTCGCGCTGGCAATTTACCGGCATCCGGTTGGCACGTTGCTAAGCTACCAGAGTCCCCCGATTGTTGACTCGACCATGGACCAGGGTACGCACCGTGTTAAAAACCGCACCATCAAAATCGTCTTCTCGATTGATCACCTTTCAGCATGACGTGATCACGGGACTGGCCGACAGCCCCAAACGTTTACCGTGCAAGTATTTTTACGACAAACGTGGGTCGGCGTTGTTTGATGAAATCTGTGAACTCGACGAGTACTATTTGACCCGGACCGAGCAAGCCATCATGGACCGGTACGCGTCTGAAATGGGCGCGCAGATCGATTCGGGAGCGATGCTGGTTGAGTATGGCAGCGGCAGCAGTATTAAAACACGAATCTTGCTGGATCATCTGATCGACCCGGTCGCATACGTCCCAGTCGATATTTCGCATCGGCATCTGCAGCGCGTGGCCGAGCGATTGCGGGCGGATTACCCGCACCTGGAAGTCATTCCGGTGACCGCCGATTTCACCCGCCCGTTTTCACTCCCAACCCCACGGCAACCCGCGACGCACTGCGCCGTCTACTTTCCCGGATCGACGATCGGAAACTTTGAACCGGCCCAGGCGGAGCGACTGTTGCGATCGATCACCGAGCGATGCGGCGATGGCGGCGGGCTGCTGATCGGGATCGACCTGGTCAAAGATGTCGAAACCTTGGAACGTGCGTACAATGACGATGCCGGCGTGACGGCGGCGTTTAATCTAAACCTGTTGCACCGGATTCGCGACGAACTGGATGCCGACATCGACGTGGAAGCGTTCCAGCATGTCGCGTTTTACAACGACGCAGCGTCCCGAATCGAAATCTACATTCGCTCGTTGAAACGGCAGACGATCGACATCGCGGAGACATCGTTTCAGCTCGATGCAGGCGAATTGATTCACACCGAGTATTCGCACAAGTACACGATCGAAGGCTTTTCGAAGCTGGCCGCTCGTGCGGGGTTAGAATTGCATCGCAGTTGGACCGACGACGACCGGCTGTTCGCCGTGCTGCATCTGGTGGTCACCGGCGGGCAAGCGTAGCTGCCGTCGCCGGTCGGCGGCCGCACCATGTTCTGGCGAGCGCGGCGACAGACTGTTGCCCGTTACTTGGCGTCTGCTTTCAGATTGTCGGTGGCCCAGAGGATCCCGCGGGAGACCAGGTCCAGGTAGCGATCGTCGCCGACGGTTTCGTTGTTGTGGCCGAGCGTGGTGCTAAAGATTTTTGTTTGGTTGGGCCCGTACAAATTGGTCCAAACCACGACCGCCTGAGCCGTTTTGGGTTTGGCGTTGGGGTTGTCTTTCAGATCCTTCTTTCGCGGCGATTGAACTTGATCCCCGGTCGCCAGCACTTCGGTGTTCCCAAACACTCGGACGTTGTTGTAAAGCTCTTCGTTGATCGTCGTCCAGTTGTTTAGCCCCTTGGTGATCGGATGATCCGCCTGGGTGTAGTGAACATCGATCGGGGATTGCGGACCATGGCCCGTCGATTGAACGCCGATCATCTCGTACCAACCGGCGTTCTCGGCCCCGATTTCGACCGGGTTTCGGAAATCGCCCCAGCGGTAGCTGTGCATCGCGCAGTGCAGGTTGACCGCGGGAACACCGGCCCGGTGGGCAGCCAAAATACGATCGACGTAGGGGCGTTCGGTGACCGACGCGGAGCACTCATCGTGCAGGACCACGTCGTAGTCTTCGGCCCAGTCATCCGATTCGTAGACTTCGAAACGGGTGCTGGTCGTCTTGCTCGGATTAAATTCGATCGTCACCACGGCATTGATCCGCTCCTCGATGCCTTTCTTCAGCAACTGGGTTTGGGTTGCGTAGTCATGGCAGCACCCGCCGGCGACCAGCAAGACCTTCAGCGGTTTGTCTTGTGCGTGGGCCGGTTGGAACGCGGTGAACGAGATCAGCACGACGCCGCACAGGAACATGCGGATAGCGAAACGACAGACAGAGAGACTTCGGAGCGGGTTCATGGTGCAAGCCTTGGTGAGTCGGATCAACCGACGGAGCAGGAGAGGTCGTCGCGGGGCGAGCGGTCGACGTTAGAATTGATGGCCTTTGCGGGGGCCGTCGTTGCATTGGGTCAGAATTTCGGGACCGTCCTCGGTCATCATCACCGTGTGTTCGAACTGGGCCGACGGCCGACCGTCTTTGGTCCGCACCGTCCATCCATCCGCCTTGTCACAACGGGCGTAGCGGGTTCCGGCATTGATCATCGGTTCGACGGTGAAACACATGCCGGGGAACAGTCGATCGATGCGGCTTTGCCGATTCGGGAAGTGCGGGATCGAGGGGTCCAGGTGAAATTGTTTGCCCAGTCCGTGACCGACGTATTCGCGGACGACCGAGAAACCACGCCGGTGGGCCTCGGGCACGATCGTCTCGCCGATTTTCGAAACCGTGCATCCGGGGGTCAGCGCGTCGATCGCCATGTGCATGCAGTCGAATGCGCATTGGGTGACCGCTTTGCGTTCCTCGGAAACCTCTCCGATCAAAAACGTTTCGCTTTGGTCCCCGTGCCAGCCGTCGACGATGGTGGTCACGTCGATGTTGACGATGTCGCCTTCTTTGAGCTCTTCGTCGCCGGGGATGCCATGGCAGATCACTTCATTGATGCTCGTGCAACAGCTTTTCGGGAAATTCTGATACCCCAGCGTTGCCGCGGTATGCCCGTTGTCGAGCGTCCACTGTGCGATCATCTCGTCGATTCTGCCCGTGGTGATACCGGCCTTGATATGCGGTCGGATGTAGTCCATCAGGCTCGCATTGACGCGTCCGGCGCGGCGCATCGCATCGCGTTGCTGGTCGTTTAGAATCAGTTTTCGTTGCTTTTGCAGCATTCCTTTCATGTTCCCTTCGATGCGAACAGCGGTAGATCTGCTCGTGGTTATTCCTGCGACAAACCGGCGTCGGTTCTCTGGTGCCCTGTCGGAATCGTGTTCGATCGCCGGCCGGCGTCAGAGCGTATCGTACCAACCCGAAAGTGTCGTTCGTAGAACCGAAAACACCCCTCGCTCAGATTTTTTGGAAGCCCACCGGCGGCAGATCCTACGACCCGATCGGCAACACGAGGTCCGTGGCCAAGGCAATTACGGGCATCGCCATGCCCCGCCCAGAGGGGCATAGAGTGCGAAAACCATGCCTTCGCGGCCATCAACTGGCGTGAAAACAGCACGAATCAACCGAATTCCGCGATCAGTCGAGAAACCCTGGCCCATGCGGAAGGTTAGATCAGTGGGCCGGCCATGTGATCTCCGCTTCTGAAAACTGGTGCGATTGGCGCCGGGCGATTTGATGGGGGGTAATTAGAATGAGCCGGTCGGCAGGCCCATTGAGTCGAAATCTCATCCACTTCTTTTGACAAAACCGCTGCAATAATGCATTTCCAACTCCCATCGTGCAACGAATGCTCGTGCAACCAAAGCTCATGCAACGCAAGCTCGTGCACCGATAGCAACGCACCGATCGGCACCAGCATCCGCCTGCCGCTGCGGCAGGCGTCCGGGCTGGCGAAGTCGTCGCTTCAGATCCTTTTCGCCGCCGTGTTGGCCTCCGTGCTGCCGATCTCGACGCTTTCGGCGCAAGAGCAGGCGCCCGAGGGAGCCCCAGCAGCCGAAACGGCCGAAGCCCCGGCAGAGGAGATCGACAGCGAAGACCAAGTCCCCGCCTCGCCGTCGGACCAGGCGTCGGACGAGTCCCCCGCGACTCAGCCTTCACCGGCTCTCCGCGGCGAAGACGTGACGCCGGAAGAAGCCGCACGGATTTTGTTGGACGAACTTGATCGCCCCCAACAACCGTTGTTGCGATTCAATTTCACCGGCGCCAGCTGGAAAGACGTGCTGAATTGGATGGCCACCGAAGGCGATCTGTCGCTCCAGATCGACCGCTATCCGGAGGGCTCGATCTCCTTCATCGATCGCTCGCGGATGTACACGGTTGCCGAGGCCTTGGATCTGTTGAATCGATTGCTGCTCGATCGCGGTTACGCCTTGGTCCGCCGCGGTCGAATGCTGTTCCTGATCGACCTGGAAGTCGAAAACGCCGACAAACTGATCAGCGAGTTGGCTGATCTGGTCCCGCTGGACGAACTGGAATCACGCGGCAAGAGCGACATCGTGAGTGCGATCTTTCCGCTGGGCAGCATGACGCCCGACGAAGCCAAGACGCAATTGCCGCAGATGGTCGGGCCCTGGGGGCGGGTGATCGTGCTCGACAGCGCTCGCCAAGCCAAGGTGACCGAACGGGCGGAGAAACTCGTCGCGATCCGCGAGGTCATCAAACAGTCTGACCAGGAAGTGCACGAGATCAAACTGCAACACCGCAGCGCCGAGGAATTGCTGCAAACCGCTCGCCCCTTGCTCGGACTAGAAGCCGACGAAAACTCCAACGACGACATTCGCATCTCCGTCGGGCTCTACGGCGATCGAATTTACGCCACCGGGTTGCGATCCAAGGTCAGCATTCTGGAGAACCTGATCGCCAAAGCCGACCAACCGCTGGAAGGTTCCGGTGACGCCACCGAGGCAGAAGTGGCTCGCCCGGTGTTCCAAACCCATTTTGTGCGTGTCGCCGACCCCGCCACCGTGTTCGAAGTGCTGCAAACGCTGTTGCAAGACGAACCGGGCACGCGAGTCGCCATCGACCCCGCCACCAACGCCATCATCGCCTTCGCAACGCCCAACACCCACAAACAGATCACCGAAGTGATCGCCAAGATGGAAGGCAGCGGTGAAGACTTCGAAGTCTTTCAGCTTAAACGCATCGACCCCGCCCAAGCCTTGCTGACCATCAACAAGTACTTCGGCGTGACCGAAGAAAACACCAGCGGTCCGATCGTTGACGGCGATCCGGCGACCGGAAAACTATGGGTTCGCGGCTCGCAAGACGAAATCGAACAGATCCGACGACTGCTCGAACAACTCGACGGCACCACCAGCGAAGGCTTGCTCAGCGGGAAAGTCCGGCTGTTGCCGCTCAACGGTCGCCAAGCCGAAGACGCGCTGCGACAACTGCAACTCTACTGGCGAATGACCGGACGCGACAATCCGATCCGGGTTGTGTCTCCGTCCGGGGCCGTTGAATCCAACGGCATCCGTGAACGCAAGATCCAGCGGGCGCCGTCCAACTCGGCCACGCCGCCGACGCAATCCACGTCGAACCCTGCCAGCAACCTCGACGCATCCCGCTTCGATTCGCAACGGTTCTACTACCTCACCCAAGCCCCGGCGGCATCCAGCCCGGCGGACAACCAAGGCGTCAACGACCCGTCCGAACCCGTCACCACCGAAGTCGCCAAATCGCCCAGTCCGGACATCATGATCGAACTGACGCCCAATGGCATTCGGATCGCTTCGGATGACACCGAAGCATTGGACGAATTAGAAGAACTGCTGTCACAACTGATCGGCCCGATGGGAACGTCAAGTGACCTGCCGACGATCTACTGGTTGAAGTACATCCAGGCCGATATCGCCGCCGAAATGATCGCCAGCATTCTCGGTGGCGGCGATTCGGCGGGCAGTTTGACCGACACGATCACCGGCGGACTCGGCGGCGGCATGTTGGGTGGACTGATGGGATTGGCCGGCGGTGGCGGTGGCGAGACCTCTTCGGCCAAGTCCATTTTGACCTCCACCGGATCGGTCAACATCGTTCCAGATCTACGACTCAACGCGCTGTTCATCCAAGCCAACGAGCTGGATTTGCAAGTCATCGAAATGGTGCTTGAAAAAATCGATATCGAAGAAAGTCCCGAAGACATCGAGTTGACCGCGACGCCGCGGATGATCCCCGTGCTGTATCAAAGCGCCGCGGAAGTCGCCAAGGTGGTCAAGGAGATCTACGCCGATCGGGTCGCCGGTGCCGATCAGGGACGCAACAATGGCGGCGGCGGAGGAGGAGGCCGTGGCGGGCAACCCTCGCCGGAAGATTTCATCAACGCCCTGCGCGGCGGTCGAGGCGGCCGCGGCGGCGGTGCCGAGACGGCGAAAAGCGAACGCTCGAAAATTACCGTTGCCGTCGACGTCCAAAGCAACTCGTTGGTGGTCACGGCCACGACCAAAGATTTTGAAGAGATTCAAATGCTGGTCGAGGCGCTCGATCAAGGCGGACGCGTCAATGAAGACGAGACCGTCGTTTACACGCTGCCCGGCACACTCAACGGAAACACCATCGTGCAAGCGTTGGAAGCCATCCTCAGCGCCAAAGTCGAAACCAAAGACAGCGGGTCCACTTCCTCCAGTACCCCGGGGGCTCGGACCGGAGGCGATAGCACTAGCAGCACTGAAGCGGCTGATGCGATGCGGCAACGGATCGAAGCGTTTCGATCTCGGTTCGGCGGCGGACGCCCCGGCGGATTCGGCGGCGGCCGTGGCGGCGGCGGAGGATCACCCTTCGGTGGCGGCGGACGCGGTGGTGCTCCCGGTGGTGGTGGCGGCGGCGGCGGTCGTCCCGGTGGCGGACGTTAACCCCGACCAAGGAAACGTCTCTAGCGCGCCAACGGGGATCGACCACGATGCAAACTCCCCGGTCGCGCCGACGTTCTCCCCCGCAACACAGTACAATCCAAGCATCACTCTTTGGAAGAACACCGGAACCGATTCCATGATCATGCGTGCAGGCGAAATCCTTCGACGACGCGGACTGCTCAGCGACGCCCAGCTGGCAGACACCCACGGCAGCAATGCCTCCGATATCGTTCAAGCCGCCGTCGAAAAAGGCTTCGTCGGTGAACGTGAAGCGCTCGAAGCGCTCGCCGAGGAAGTCGGCTTGGAGTTCGTCGACTTACGCGACACCGAAATCGATCTGGCCGCCTTGGAAGGCTTCCCACAGCGGTTGATCTATCGCCAGTCGCTGTTTCCGATCCGCTTCCAAAACGGATCGGTCGTCGTGGCGACCGCCGATCCGCTGGACCTCTACCCGCTTGATGAAGCCAGCGCGGCGACGGGCAAAAATATCATTCCGATCGTCGCCCAACGCGGCGAGATCGCGCGACTGATGAAGCGACACCTCGGTGTCGGTAGCGAGACCGTCGAAGACCTGATGGCGGCCGCTTCGGACGACGAAGACGTCGAGTTGCTCGAAGAGCTGGAAACCGACGGCAGCGAACTGAGCGAGATGGCTCAGGAAGCGTCCGTCGTCCGCCTAGTCAACGAAATCCTGCTCGAAGCCATCGAGACCCGCGCCAGCGACATTCACATCGAAACCCAATCCGATGGCTTGCTGGTCCGCTATCGGATCGACGGGATTTTGCACCGCCAACCCACGCCGCCGGAAATCAACCGTTTCCAAGCCGCCATCATCAGTCGCTTGAAGATCATGGCACGGCTGAACATCGCCGAAAAACGGCTGCCCCAAGACGGACGCATCAAGCTGAGGGTTCACGGTCGCGAAGTCGACATTCGATTGAGTGTGATCCCGATGATCCACGGCGAAGGCTTGGTGATGCGGGTGCTGGACAAGTCCTCGATGGTCTTCGATCTCGGCAAACTGGGGATGTCCGATGAGATCTACCAAACCTACAGCAAGCTGATCGAGTTGCCGCACGGCATCATCTTGGTCACCGGCCCGACCGGTAGCGGTAAAACCACGACGCTCTACAGCAGTCTGCTGCAGATCCGCAGCGAAGAAACCAAGATCATCACCACCGAAGACCCGGTCGAATACCAGCTCGATGGCATCAACCAAATCCAGGTCCACTCCAAGATCGGATTCACCTTTGCCGCGTCGCTCCGAAGTATCTTGCGGCACGACCCCGACATCGTCCTGGTGGGGGAAATTCGTGACCTGGAGACGGCCGAAAACGCTATCCAGGCGTCGTTGACCGGCCACTTGGTCTTCAGCACCTTGCACACCAATGATGCCTCGGGGGCCTTCACCCGGCTGGGCGACATGGGTGTCGAACCGTTCCTGGTTGCGGGGACCGTCGAAGGCGTGATGGCCCAGCGACTGCTCCGTCGACTCTGCCCGCTGTGCAAAGAAGCCTACAAGCCGTCGCCGGACGAAGTGCCCCAGGATTTTCCCTGGGATCGCGCCGGCGAATTCACTTGGTATCGCCCGGTAGGTTGCCGCGAATGTCGCAATCTGGGTTATTCCGGCCGGATGGGTATTTATGAACTGTTGGTCACCAATGACGAAATCCGCCAGCTCGCCCAGGATCGGGCCAGCAGTTGGGTCATCCGCAAAGCGGCCGTGGATGCCGGCATGCGGACCCTGCGGATGGACGCTTGGGACAAAGTGATCGCGGGCATGACGAGCATCGACGAAGTGCTACGCGTTTCCAAGGGCGAGGCTCTCTAGAATCATGCCGACGTTTGCCTACACCGCCCGCGACATGGCGGGCAAGACCGTGAGCGGTTCGATCGAAGCCGCCAATGAACGCGAAGTCGCCTTGCTGCTGAGCGAAAAGTCCCTCTTTCCGTCCAAGGTCGCCGCCGCCCAAAACACGTCCGGCCGCTCCCTGTTTGGCCAGCGGAAACGTGTCAAAGGCCAGACGATGGCGACCTTTTATGGCCAGCTGGCCTCGCTGCTCCGCAGCGGTGTGCCGATGATGCGCTCGCTGACCGTCCTCGGCGAACAAGCGACTGACCGGGTGTTGGGCGATATCGTCAAAGAAATCAAGGCGCGGGTCGAAGACGGCGAACCGATCGGCAACGCGATGGCACGGTTTCCCAACGTGTTCTCCGACATGGCGATCAACATGGTCCGCGCCGGGACCGAAGGCGGTTTCCTGGAAGACGCCCTGGAGCGTGTCAGCACGTTCACCGAACTGCAGGAGGATCTGAAGGGCCGAACCATCAGCGCCTTGGCGTATCCCGTGTTCCTGTTTTCCGTCGGCTCCCTCGTCATCAGCGGGCTGCTGGTGTTCTTCGTCCCCAAGTTTGATGCGATGTTTGATCGCTTGCGGCAAAAGGACGAGATGCCCTGGTACACCGAATCGCTGCTCAGCTTCAGCACGGTGCTGCAACAATACGGCTGGGTGCTCGTCATCTTGGCCATCGCCTTGATCGTGGTGATCAAAGTTCAATTGGCAACCGAAGCCGGCAAGCAGATGATGGACAAGCTCAAGCTGCGGATTCCAGTGCTCGGCAACATCCTGATGAATCTGGCCGTCGCGCGATTCTGTCGCGTCCTGGGCACCCTGCTGGGAAACGGCGTGCCGATCTTGAAGTCGCTTGAGATCAGTCGCTCGGCCGCCGCCAATCGCTTGCTCAGCCAATCGATCGCCGATGCGACCGAAAACATCCGCGGCGGTGAATCCCTGGCGACACCGCTGCGGGCCTCTGGGTATTTTCCCCCATCGGTGGTGGAAATGATCAGCGTGGGGGAGGAAAGCAACTCCCTTGAGAAAGTTCTTCCGGAAATCGCCGACTCACTGGAGAAGCGAACTTTCCGCAGACTAGACCTCTTTGTACGATTACTCGAACCAATGATGTTGCTGGTCATGGCATTTTTGGTTCTGGCTGTTGTGCTTGCACTGCTTGTGCCGGTCCTCAAGAGCAGCACAAGTCTGTAGTTGTAAGATTTGCTCGAACGATTCACCCGATCGAGCCGATTGAACCGAAAGACCATGTTCCAGTCAGAACTGTTGTGTTCTCGCTACGTCAATCTTTCATTGGAACATTTGGTTCTCTTCTGACGTAGAAAGGGCAACGAGCGGGCAAGTTCGGCGTACCAACTGTGGGCGGTGCGGATATGAATCTCTTAATCATCTGGCTGATCGTTTCAGTCGTCTGTACGGGCGTCGTGCTCGTGTGCATCCGGTTCGCACCTCGGATCGAAGATGAACCTTTGAACAGTTACTGCGAGTCGGAGACACGCGTCGACCGCCGCCAAGGGCCTGCCGAACCTCAGACCAAAGCGCCCGCTTGCGAAACGCGAGGTGAGATCCGCTCGATTCACCGCCCCAAGCCGGGCAAGCGAGCCCCGCTGGCGCCCAAACTGTCCCACTGGGTGATCAACCGGCCCGAAGAATCGCAGTCGTAGTGCTCCGTCACCACACGCGTTAGCTGCGTCGGGCATGCTGTGCATGCCAAGGGGTTGGGTAGGGCATGCTGTGCATGCCAACAGCCCGTCAGCAGCGTAGGGCATGCTGTGCATGCCAATGGGCCGTCAGGCACAGCCTGACCTACCGCGACCGCGACCGCTTTACACCGGCAACTCGAAATCGATCCCTTTCAGCCGCGTGCTTCCGTTGGAGATCAACACGTCCACGACTTCACCGCTGTCGGCCAATCGGACTTGGTAGTCGCCGGTTTCTGAAAAGGATCGGAAACGATAATTGCCACGACTGTCGGTCACGGTGGTGTCGATCACTTCACCACTGTCGTTGAGTAACTCCACCGTCGCCCCTTCCACGGCAGCCGAGCGTCCCCGATCGAAACCGTCGCCTCGTTGGGAGGAACGAGCCAAACGGTCGCTAACGGTGGTGTCGACGGTGACTTGGCCGCGAACTTCGGCAAGCATGAAGAACACGTTTTCCTGCAGCCCCTCGACCGTTGTATTCCGCTCGATCACGTCGGCGAGCGAGGTCTGTTCAATCGCACGCAGCTCCAGTCCATCGAAGACGTTTTCGTAGTAGAACCTGTCGCCGTCACGCAAACGCTGAAATTGATCTGCGATGATCGTGGACGTCAGCTCACCGACGGACGCTCCGCGCAAGTGATCTTCAGCCATCAGCCCGACCCATAAGTCGATGTTGTCGACATCACCGTACAACGATTCCAGTTTTTCCTGCAGCTCGACATCGCTGGTGATGTCGGCAAACGATTCCACGGCGTCCAGACCGTAGGCCTGTCGCGTCGTGTTGTAATCATTCAATCCGTGATCGCGGCCGCGTTGAATGTTCAACGCCACCAGATCAAACCCGCCGGCCCCAGGTGCCCCGAACAGAAAGTTTCTCAAGCTATCGACGACTTCCAAATCGATTTCTTGCGATTGCGAGGAAGCGTCGTACTTGAGGATCGCGTCGATGCCGGTTTCTTCCAGCAGCGTCGGGTTGAAGAACGCGTCTTTCAGTTCGACCTCTTCGTGAACCTCGCGACCATCGTTGTCAAAGAATTCAATGTCGTCGTTCAGCGTGCTGTGTCCGAACCGAAACGCTGCGGTGGAAAACTCAGTCGCGATCGTCGGGTCCACCGACGAATCGTAGCCTTCGTACGGTGTGAGAGCGTTGTTCCCCAGCAATGCCGGTAGGAATTCGTTGTAAGTGATCGATTGAATCTCAGCGATCACGATCGCCCGGGCGCGTTGGTAAATCTCTTCGTCGGTCAGCGAATCGTCGGTCGCAGCGATCTGCTCGGCCAAACGATTGTGCTCGCGAACGAACAGCGTCTGGATCGCGGTCAGCGAGATGTTCTCGCTGGCGCGAATGTCACCGGCGATCACGCCGCCGTCTTCACCGATCGGCAGCAATCCGTCGTCTTCAATCACCAGCATTCCCCCTTCAAACGTCCGCAGTCGATCGGCGGTCTGCTGATCGCTACCGTAAACTTGGGATCCATCGATAAAGGCGGTGATCGAACTGATCTGTTGACGCGGGTTGTCGACCGAGGTTCCGGTTTCCGGGTCGAATTCCGATCTCGTCAACGGAATGATCACTTCGCCACTGCCTGTCGGATCAAACAGCGGATCACCGGTCGGGACTTCGATGGCAAACAGTTCGCCATCGGTTTGCGTTTCCGTCAAGTCGATGTCGTGATCGATGAACTGACCCCAAACGTACAGGAATGCGGACAACCCACGCTCATTCTTGGTCCCGTCACCTTCGACAGCCGACAGCGTGTTGCTGATCTCAAGGGCGCTCGGCCGGTCGGCCCCGGCGGGCGTGGAGATGCCGTCTTCATAGTCCGCCTCGGCGATCCGCAGCAACGCTTCACCGGTGCTCCCCAAGTCTGGATTTTCGAGGTTGTTTCCGGTGCCGTCGATCGAGCGGACTTC
>NZ_JBFHKV010000094.1:0-13524 GCF_041595215.1 Stieleria sp.
CGACCGCTCAACACGTTCTACTACACCGGCGGACGCAGCAAGGCGTACGGCTATCTGGACTTTCTGCCGGCGATGCGAAATTTTGATTTGATGACCGCCAATCGTGACGCGAAGATCTGGGACCTCGCTGCCGGAAAGACTCGGTCGACCGAAATCGATGACAGCAACTTGCCCCCGATGCCGGAAACCAAACAAAGTCGCGGGGCGAATGTTTGGATGACTGCCGCCGACGAACAACAGGCGTTTCAGATGGACCCGCGATTTGAAGTCAACTTGTTCGCCGGTGAAGAACAATTCCCCGAGATCGCCAACCCGATCCAAATGCGTTGGGATTCCCGCGGTCGCCTATGGGTCAGTTGTTCGACGACGTACCCGCACGTCTATCCCGGCAAGGAACCCAACGACAAACTGGTCATCTTGGAAGACAGCGACGGGGACGGCCGGGCCGACAAGTCAACCGTTTTCGCCGATGATCTGCACGTGCCGCTGTCGTTCGAGTTCGGTGACGGCGGCGTCTATGTGTCCGAGCAACCCAACCTGAGTTTCTTAAAAGATACCGACGGCGATGACCGAGCCGACGTGCACGAAGTCGTGTTGACGGGTTTTGGAACCGAAGACTCACACCATTCGTTGCACGATTTCACCTGGACGCCCGACGGAGACCTGATTTTTCGCGAATCGATCTTTCATCATTCGCAAGTCGAGACGCCGTACGGACCAGTCCGACAACAGAACAGCGGCTGGTTTCGATTTCAGCCCCGGACGCAGCGACTGGTCGGATTCGGAAGCTACCACAGCACCAACCCCTGGGGCGTGACCTTCGACGACTGGGGGCAACACATGGCCAGTCACCCCGTCTACGCCGAAGCCTTTCATTCACTCGACCCGCCCTACCCCGCGCAACACCCCAAACCGACGGGGCTGCAAGCCTACTCGGGCGTGTGCGGTCACCACATGATCGACTTCCCGACGTTCCCTGCCGAATTGCAAGGCGGGTTCATCAAGGTCCGCTACAAACCGACCAACCGCGTCGAGATTCACAAATGGGTCGAAGGCGAATTCGGGTACAACGAGGAATACGTCGGAGACCTGTTGTTCAGCAAGAACCTGAGCTTCATCCCCGTCGACTTGCAATGGGGACCACGTGGCGCGCTGTATGTCTGCGACTGGTACAACCCGATCAAAGGCCACGCGCAGTATTCGCTCCGCGATCCACGCCGCGACCGAGATTCCGGACGGATCTGGAGGATCACCGCCAAGGGGATCCCGCTACAAGAACCTCCAACAATCGCGGACGCATCGGTCGGCGAGTTGCTGCAATTGCTCAAGCGACCCGAGTACCGCGTCCGCGATTGGGCCAAACGTGAGCTGCGTGAACGTGACCGCGACGAAGTGCTGCGCAAGCTCGACGACTTTCTCGTGAACCTTGATTCATCCGACCCGCGCTTTCGGCACCACCAGATCGAAGCGATTTGGACCTACCGAACGATCGGCTTGGTCGACCTGCCCGACAGCATCAACCCGCCGATCGGAAACGTTGCATCCCCACGTCCGTCACAGGTTCCAACAGGTTCGGGTGAACGGACCGATCACCTGCCCAGCCTTGCCCTCGCGACCGCCACACTGCGGCAATTGCTGTCCTGCGACGATTCGCATGCCCGCGCCGCGGCCACCAAACAGCTGCGTTATTGGCATCCCTACATGGACGACGCCATCGAACGGCTCAACCGCAGTGCCAACGACGCCAACGGCATCGTCCGCATGCAAGCCGTGATCGCGGCAACCTATGTCGGCACCCAAGCGGCATTGGAAGCGGTCCTGGATGTGTTCAACCACCCCCGCGACGGGCACCTGCAATACGCGATCACCTGCGCCCTGGGTTCCAGAACACTGCGCCCGCACTGGGAAAACGACGATCGCTGGGGCATCGCGCAGCGTCTCAGACAAGCTGCCAAGGACAGCACGATCAAAGAGCCCACACCGGGAGCCACCGACGCACAGTTCGATTCCCAGAAGAACGTCAACGTCGTCCACATTTCCGCCATCCCGGAAAAGATGTTGTTCTCTGTGACCCGCATCACGGCCACACCGGGACAGCCCGTCAAGATCGTGTTCACCAACCCCGATGCGACCGACCACAACCTGGTGATCGTTAAACCGGGGGCGCTGGCGGAAGTCGGGATGGCGGCCAACGAAATGGCCAAAGACCCGCGCAACGCCAAATCGGATTTCATCCCGCGTGAAAAGAGCGATCTGATTCTGCACGCCACCCCGATGATCGGACCGACCCGTTCGTCGTTGGTCGATGTGTTGCGATTTCACGCGCCGACCGAGCCGGGAATCTATCCCTATGTTTGCACCTTCCCAGGGCACTGGGTGGTGATGAACGGGGTGCTGGTCGTCGCCGAGGACGCCGCCAGTGCCGAGCGACTGTTGGCCGGCAGCAAGCCCAAGATCATCAAGCAATGGACGATGGATGACTTTGCCGACTTCGACAACGCGGCTCGCCTGGACGACCCCCAAGCTCGCTCGCGCGGGATGATGGCGTTCGTCAAAGCCAACTGCAATCAATGCCATGTCGTCGCTGGCCACGGTGTGGACCTGGGCCCCAAACTGGAAGAGTCCGTGAAGAAACTCAAGGGCGTCGAATTGCTGCGGCAAATCATCGAGCCCTCGTCCAAGATCCACGAAGACTATCAAACGTCACGGTTTCTGCTGACGGACGGACGCATCGTCACCGGCGTCGTCGCCAGCGAAGACGAGACGACGTTCCAGGTGGCCACTAATCTGCTCACGCCCAACTCGTTGACCGAAGTCCGCAAACGCGACGTCGAAATCCGCTCGGCGTCCAAGGTGTCACCGATGCCCGCAGGATTGCTGGACGTGTTGACCAAAGACGAAATCCTCGATCTGCACGCCTATGTCCAGTCCGGCGGCTACCGGTTGCCCGACCACATCGATCACCACCATCACCACGGAGCGGCGGAACCGACGAAGTGAGCCGATCCCGCTCTTATGATCCTGCGTCAAACTCTTTCATGATGTTCCAAACACATGGAATTTCGGGCCCTTGGCGTTCCGGACTGGTCTAACATGGAACGTCGATGATCCTGTCCTGGATGGCGTTCGCGGGTACGTTCTGCCATCGGTGCGTTCAATCAATTCCCTCCAACGACCGAACCATGCCACAAAGTCTTCGCCATCGCCGCTTGACGCACCTGTTCGTTCTCACGCTGCTCTGCTTCGTATCGGTGACCCAAGCCGAGCGACCGAACATCGTGGTCATCATGGTCGATGACATGGGGTTCTCGGATATTGGACCTTACGGAAGCGAGATTCCGACGCCGCACTTGGATGCGTTGGCCGCCGGAGGTGTTCGGTTTTCGCAGTTCTACAACACCGGTCGTTGTTGCCCCACGCGTGCGACGTTGCTGACCGGCCTGTACGCGCACGAAACCGGCGTGGGCTGGATGACCACCGACCAGGGAACGCCGGGCTATCGCGGTCATTTGAACGATCATTGCGTGACGATCGCCGAAGTCATGCGTGATGCCGGTTACTTCACCGCGATGACCGGCAAGTGGCACGTCGGCTTCAATCACGGTGTCACGCCCTGGGGACGTGGATTCGATCGCAGTTTAAACCTGCCCGCCGGCGGATTGCATTTCTCCAACCAGACCGGTTCCAAGGGCGGCACCAAGATGTTTCTCAACGGTGAAGAGATCGCCCGCGACGATCCTCAATTCAATCCGCCCTGGTACGGAAGCGATCTATGGACCGAGCAGGGACTTCGATTTGTCGATGAAGCGATTGCGGCGAAGAAGCCTTTTTTTTGGTACCTGGCCCATGTCGCACCACACTTCCCCTGCATGGCACCGGAAGCAACGATCGCCAAGTACCGAGGCAAGTACATGCAAGGCTGGGACAAGCTCCGTGAACAGCGTTACGCCCGCCAACTCGAATCCGGGTTGATCGAACAACAGTGGAAACTGGAACCCCGCCCCGAAGAAATCCCCGCCTGGGACTCACTGACACCGGCTGAACAAAAACGTTATGACGACATGATGGCGATCTACGCCGCCATGATCGAAGAAGTCGACAAGAACATCGGCAAGCTCGTCGATGCGCTCCGCGAACGATCACAATTGGACAACACGTTGATCCTGTTTTTATCCGACAACGGTGGCAACGCCGAAGCCGGCATCAAGGGCAGGTACAACGGAGATCATCCCGGCGACCCGCATTCGGACGTCTTCGTCGGCAAGTGCTGGGCACACTTAAACAATACACCGTTCCGCAAGTACAAACACTACAACCACGAAGGCGGCACGGCGTCGCCATTGATCGCCCACTGGCCCGCGCAGATCGATCCCCAACCCGGCGCGGACGGCTGGGTCGCCACGCCCACTCATCTGATCGACATCATGGCGACGTGCGTGGATCTGGGCGAAGCCAGCTACCCGACCGAGTTCAACGGCCAGGCGATCAAATCGATGCGGGGACAAAGCCTGAGACCCTTGCTGACCGGTGACGGCGCGTTCGCCAAACGGACGTTGTACTGGGAACATGAAGGCAACGCGGCGATCCGTGTCGGTGACCGCAAACTGGTTCGTGCCAGCATTCGCGGCCCTTGGGAACTGTTTGATCTGAAGTCGGATCGCACCGAGCAAACCGATCTGGCAGCGGAGTCCCCCGCGGAAGTCAAGACACTGGCCGCACAATGGCGCAAGTGGGCCCACGACGTCGGGGCGATGCCAAAGCCGGGCTCCAAAAAGAAGAGAAAGAAGAATTGAAAGACGACGCCCCCGAGAGCACCCGTCGCGATACGCGAGAAAATGGATCAATCCCAGCACGTGGCGTCAGCCAGTGGCGTGTGTCGTTGACACGTTGATCCCCCGACGCTCGCTGACACTTCCCGCTGGCATAGCTGAAAACCTTTCCCCCGGAGATTCCCCCGTGTTTTGCTGTTTGAAATCGGTGTCGTCGGCACTCGCCGCAGTTGCGATGATGCTCGTTTGTTCCTCGTCCTTGACGGCTCAATCCGACCCTGCGTCGCCCGATTGGTTGCCCGTCAAAGACGCGATGAGCAGTCGCTGGGCGAAACAGATCACACCGGACAACGTTTGGGCCCAGTACCCGCGTCCGCAAATGACACGTTCTCAGTGGACCAATCTGAACGGGTTGTGGGACTACGCCATCAGCAACAGCGACGCCGAACAACCGAACCAGTGGACGGGAAAGATCCTCGTCCCGTTCGCCATCGAATCGCCCTTGTCCGGTGTCGGCCGACGACTCAAGGCCGACGAAACACTCTGGTACCGAACCACCTTTGACCGGTCCGATGTCCTTCCCGGCGACCAGACCACTCCGTTTCGGGTTCACTTCGAAGCCGTCGACTATCGTTGCAACGTCTGGCTGAACGGTCGATCATTGGGCGAACACGTCGGCGGAAACCTGCCGTTTTCGTTCCTGGTGGAAGACGGCCTGCAAGACACACAAAATGAACTCATCGTCAAAGTCGTCGACGCAACCGATGCGGCGGGAACGTACCAATTGCGTGGCAAGCAAAAGGTCGAGAACCGCGGCATCTTCTACACGCCGGTTTCCGGCATCTGGCAAACCGTTTGGATCGAACCGGTCGCCGCGTCGCACATCGTCGACTTGAAAGTCACCGGCGATGCCGGTGGGAACGTGGTCGTGCAAGCCAACACGCGGGGCGATTCAAAATCGATTCGCGTTGTCGCAAAAGACAAGAAGAAACAGGTTGCGCAATCAACATCGGACAACGGCGAAGTTCAGCTCTCGATCGACGACGCCAAGCTCTGGTCGCCCGAATCGCCGTTTCTGTACGACTTGCAGATCGATCTGCTCGACGACGCGGGACGAGTGATCGAATCGGTCGGATCCTACGTCGGTCTGCGAACGGTGGGGAAACAACGTGACGCCAACGGCGACCTGCGTCTGACGCTCAACGGCGAAGAGATCTTCCATTGGGGTCCCCTCGATCAAGGCTGGTGGCCGGGCGGATTGCTGACGCCCCCGTCCGACGAAGCCATTCGATTCGAAATCGATTTTTTGCAACGGGCCGGTTTCAACATGATCCGCAAGCACATCAAGGTCGAGCCGCGGCGGTACTACTACCACTGCGATCGGGCCGGCATGCTCGTCTGGCAGGACCAGGTCGAAGGCGGTGCGGGATTCGAATCGGGTGAATGGCCGAAGTGGCAACGTTTGGATCGGAATCACGAAAAAGCGAACTTGCCCCGATCGTGGAAATCCGGCGACCCGCTCGACGCGACCTGGCCCGACTGGGCTCACCAGCAATTCATGACCGAACTGAAGGGGATGGTCGATCACCTTTACAATCATCCGTCCATCGTGACTTGGGTGCCCTTCAACGAGCGATGGGGTCAACATCGAACGATGGAAGTCGGCCAATGGATCGTCGACTACGATCCGACGCGACACATCAACATCGCCAGCGGAGGCAATTTCTTCGCCGTCGGTGACATGGCCGACGAGCATGTTTATCCGCACCCGAACTTCCCCGTCGACGACGACCGCTATGACGACTTCGTGAAAATCGTGGGCGAATTCGGCGGCCACGGTTGGCCGGTTGCCGGTCATTTGTGGCGCAAGAGCGATCGCAATTGGGGCTACGGCGGGCTGCCGAAAACCAAACAGGAATACATCGAACGCTACAAAGAATCGATCCGCCGTCTGGCCGACCTCAAACAGCGCGGCGTCGCCGGTGCCGTCTATACCCAAACGACCGACGTCGAAGGCGAGATCAACGGATTGATGACCTACGACCGCGAAGTCGTCAAGATCGCCGCGGGACACTTGAAACAAATCGCCGTCGACGCCGGATTGATCTCCGGCGGAAACCGGCTGACCAAGACGCGGCCGAACATCATCATCGTCCTCGTCGACGACATGGGATACTCCGACCTCGGCTGCTACGGCGGCGAAATCGACACCCCCAACATCGACGCACTGGCCGACGGCGGATTGCGGTTCACCCAGTTCTACAACCAAGGCCGATGCTGTCCGACGCGGGCGAGCTTGATCACGGGGCTGCAACCACACCAAGTCGGCATCGGGCACATGACCGCACCTCCCGGACAACCGCTCGGCTTTGAAGGACCCTACCAAGGCTATCTCAACGACAACTGCACGACACTGGCCGAAGTGCTGAAATCGGCCGACTACACCACGCTGATGACCGGCAAGTGGCATCTGGGGGCCGATCGCAAAGAATGCTGGCCGCTGCAACGAGGTTTCGACAAGTATTACGGATGCATCAGCGGTGCGATCAACTACTTCAAACCCGGCGGCGATCGTGGATTGACCGAAGGCAACGAAGCGATCGAGGTTCCCGAAGGTTTCTACGCCACCGATACCTTTACCGACAAAGCCATCGAATACATCGACGGCGCCACCGAGTCCGGCGACGCACCGTTTTTTCTCTACCTGGCCTACAACGCACCCCACTGGCCGCTGAACGCCAAATGGGACGACTACCAAAAGTACCGCGGCAAATACAAAGACGGTTGGCGTGCGATGATGAAGGCGCGAAACGAGCGTCAACGCGAACTCGGCCTGCTTCGACAAGACACCACGCCCGCCGAACATCCCGGCCCGGCGTGGGACAGCCTGGATGAAAAACAACGCGACCGCTTGGATGCCGTCATGGCGGCCTACGCCGGCTGCGTCGATTCGATTGATCAAAACATCGGCAAACTGGTCGGGCACCTCAAAGCGATCGACCAATTGGACAACACCGTGATCTTCTTGCTCAGCGACAACGGCGCCTGTCAAGAAGGCGGCAACTTTGGCGTCGGCGACGAAGCCATGGTCAAGAATCCGCCGCTGGAAACGACCGCGGGTGTTCGCATCGGATTGCACTGGGCCGGGGCCTGCAATACGCCCTATCGAAAGTACAAACACTACGTGCACGAAGGCGGTGCCTGTACACCGATGATCGCCCATTGGCCGGCAGGTATCGCGGAGAAGGACCGCGGAACGCTGATGCACCGACGAGCCTACTTGCAGGACTTCATGACCACGGTGATCGATCTGGCCGGTGGCTCCTATCCCCAGGAGATCCCGCAGTGCGAAGGTCAGTCGCTGGCGCCACTGCTGGCCGGTACACGTCAAGACATCCACTTCGACCCAATGTTCTGGGAACACGAAGGCAACGCGGCGGTCCGCATGGGCAAATGGAAACTCGTCCGCGAATACGAAAAACCGTGGGAACTGTATGACTTCTCCACAGACCGCAATGAACTCAATGACCTGTCAATGCAAAAGCCGGTGCTCCGCAAGGACATGATCCAAATGTGGGAAACCTGGGCCACGGAAACCGGGGTGGCATTTCCCAAACGCTTCAACATGTACCAGTTTCTCAATCAGCAGAAAAAGGCGCAGGAGTAGCACCGTTTTGCCTCTGGGGCCTGCCCATCGTCAAACGGAGGAATTAATTGCTTTACAGCGTCACCGATGAGACCACCGATAGCAGCGCAGCCCCACGGTTTACTGGCACCCTTTCATCCGTGGGTTCGCCCTGCCATCGGTGGGCATTTTTTTCGATGGTCAGCCCGGAAAATTGCAGCCGCATCAAAGAAGTGGGATAGGCTTCCAGCCTGTCGATCCCGACGCGCTCGCCGTCCACGTTCAACCGCCCACCACGTCGCGCAGCACGTGCCCGTGGACATCGGTCAGACGTCGATCGATTCCGTTGTGCCGGACCGTCAGCTGTTTGTGATCTATGCCCAGCAAATGCAACATCGTGGCGTTGATGTCGTAAACCGTCGTCGCATTCTCACGGTCTCGGGGACGAAAGCCCCACTGGTCACTTTCCCCAAACGTCCCCGGCACGACGCCGCCGCCGCACATCCAATTGGTGAACACGAAGGGATTGTGGTCACGGCCTTCGCTGCCTTGAGAACACGGCATCCGCCCGAACTCGGTGGTCCACAAAATCAACGTGTCGTCCAACATCCCCCGCTGCGCCAGGTCTTTGATCAACGCCGCTGCTCCCCGCGACATCCCCAGTGCCAACGGGCCATGATCGCGCGCGACGTTCTCGTGGCTGTCCCAGTTTCGGCGTGGAAATCCGTTGTCGTTGCCGCTCCAAATCTGCACGAATCGAACTCCGCGTTCGAGCAATCGCCGCGCGACGAGGCACTTGCGACCAAAGAACTCGGTTTCGGCTTTCGGGTTGATCTCCGTGTCATCGACGTGGGAACCTTCGTCGACGATTCCGTACAGATCGCGGATGTATTGCGGTTCGGAGGCCAGGTCGAGCGCGTCGGTGGCCGAAAGCTGCATCGCAGCGGCCAATTCGTAGGAACGGACGCGGGCGTCCAATCGGTCGTCACTCGGTCGTCGCGCCGCATAGGCGGCGTTGAGTTGTTTCAGTGCCTGCAACCCCGCCCGGTCGCTCTCGGGCGTGATAAAGTCGCTGTCCGGTGGAAACAAATCCGTAATCGGTGTCTTGCCGCTGGGCCGCAGCACCGTTCCTTGATGGCTGGCCGACAGGAACGCGTTGCCCCAGTTTTTGGCGCCGTTGGACGCGAACCCGCGATGATCGGGCAACACGACGAAGGTCGGTAGATTCTCGTTTTCGCTGCCCAAGCCATAGGACACCCACGAGCCCGCGCTGGGGAATCCCGGCAAGTTAAATCCCGTGGTCTGCAGCAGCGTGCCCTGGCTGTGCACGCCGGTTTTGCCGACCAGATTGTGAATGAACGCGATCTCGTCGACGACGTCACCGAGCGGCGCGACGATTTCGCTGAGCTGCTTGCCGCTTTGGCCGTACGGTTTGAATTTCCAAGGACTGGCAAAGCAATCACCGGGCTGGCTTTGAAACAGCTCGACGGTTTCACCGGGATCCCATGGCTCGCCGTTGCGTTTTTCCAAGACCGGTTTGTAGTCAAACGTGTCCACGTGGCTGGCCGCACCTGCCATGAACAACTGCACGACCCGTTTGGCCTTGGGCGGATGATGCAGCACTACATCGGCCGTCGCGTCCTCGCGATGCAGCATGTCCGCCAGTGCGATCCCGGCCAGCCCACCCAGCCCCTGACGGAGGAGGGATCGGCGATGCATGGTCGCAGCGTTCATGGTCGGTCCGTTTTTGTGGTGGTGCATGGGGAAACCATCAATCCAGATACATCATCGCACTCGCATTGAGAACGACTCGGCAAAGTGTCTCTGGTCCATGTTCGGCAATTAGTGTCGCCAGTGGTTCACGTTCGATTTCATTTGCGTCCCGGCCCCAGGCCAGCCGACATGCCAGTCGGACGGCTTCGTCGTCCGTCGTCGTTTCGGCGGACAACCGATCGGCAAAACGCTTCGCCATCGCTTCGATCAGCCGATTGTTCCACTGGGCGAGTGCCTGCAGCGCGGTGGTCGATTCATCCCGGCGGGCGATGCTGATCGACGGATCGGCGCAATCGAGGGTCGTCAACATCGGCTGCGGTTGGGACCGCACCACGAACCGATAGATCGTGCGACGATGGGATGCGGGGTCGTTCGGATCGTGGAGATCGTATTCATAGTGGGGCGAGTGCTGTGGTCGCTCGATGACAAAATCTTGAAAGCTCGGCCCACCCCGATCTCCCGTGCGAAGCGTGCCGCTGACGGCCAGCACCGAATCGCGAAACTCTTCGGCCGTCAGACGACGCCGATTGAACCGCCACAACCCATCGTTGCTCGCATCGATCGTCAAATTCGTTCGCGTGATGTCCTCAAAATCATCGGCAAACGAGGCGCGCCGGTAGGCGTTCGTGCAGACCAACTCGCGAACGATTGACTTGATCGATTGGTCGGGGTCATCACGCAGGCGGGCGGCCAACAGATCCAATAGTTCCGGGTGCGTCGGCAACATTCCCATCCGACCGAAATCATTTGGTGTGCCGACCAATGGTTTGCCAAACGTCCATTGCCAGATCCGATTCGCGATCGAACGCCAGATCAAGGGATTGTCACGTCGTGTGACATAGCGTGCCAGCGCGACGCGTGCCTCCGCTTCATCGTAATCCTCGCGATCGACAAACCGTGACGGACCACCGGGCCATAATTCCGGAGCCCCCGGAAGCATTCGAGCCCCGGGTGCTTGTAAATCACCCCGATTGAGAAAGTGGATCGCCCGCACCGATCCGTTGGTTGGCAGAAACTTGCCCTGTTTCGGAAACTCCGTCGCCACGGCGTAGACGAACTGCCCAGCAGGAATCGCTTTTAGTTCTTGTTCGATCTCCGCCAGACGTCTGGTCCATTGCTCGATTTGGCGTTGGTATTCGGGCGTGGTTGCCGCGGCAACGATCGCGCGGCGTTGCTCACGTAGTTGTTTCCACTGCTTGGCCTCGGCTTCATCGAGTGAAAGTCGATGGTACCGTTGATCGACCAAAAACCGGGGTGACCAGCGCGCGTTGGGCGGAATCGAGTCCGACGCGTGGACTTCGGCTCCGACCGCGACGTTGGTGCCGTCGCCCGGTGAAAGCACGCGTAATTCGCCCAGAGCCAAAATAAAATCGTTGCGTCGCTCGGCGAGCTTGGTCGCCGTCACACGGACGATTCGCACCGCCTGGCCCCCGACGTCGAGGTTGACCGGAGTCGCTTCGGGGTTCGTAAAGTCGTCGGCAGTCTGGTCAACGATCGTGACGGAATTTTGATCGGTCAGTGTCGCTTCCGCGGTCACGTCGACTTTGAATCGAACCGGAAATCCGAACCCGGCGCCGATGTTGTTGAAATCATCGAAGCAAGCGATCAGCTCGATTCGATCGATCGGCTTGGCCGTTCCCAAATCCACTTCGACCCATTTGACGACGTCGGCGCGTGCGGCGATTTGGCTGTGAAACCCGTGTTGCGGCGGAGGCGTGAATTGATTCGCCTTTTGCGTCAACGCATCCAGTCGTGGGTCGATCGCGGCAGCTTGTTTTGCCACCTTCTGCTCAAATGTCTTTTTCGCCTCATCACGCTGGCGAGTGGTGTCGTCGCGTTCTTGTTGCAACGCACGCTTGTGTCGCTGCTGCTCGGCCGTCAGCCCCGCATAGACTCGATTCGCGCGGTCGATCCCGGCGAACACGGCATGGACGCGGTAGTAGTCTTCGCTTTCGATCGGATCAAACTTGTGATTGTGACATTGCGCGCACTGGATCGTCGTGCTTTGAAACACGTTGAACACGGCCGCGGCCATCTCGTCACGGTCAAGATGCTTGGCGATTCGGCCATCCAACTTGCCTTCGCCGACTTCCACGTGTGCAATCAAATCCCAAGGGCCTGCAGACAAAAATCCGGTGGCCACGATCCCTTCGGACGTGTCATCGGCCAACACGTCGCCGGCGATCTGCTCTCGAGCAAACTGTCCAAACGGCTTGTCCGAATTAAAACTGTTGATGACGTAATCACGGTAGGGCCACGCGTTGTTTCGCGGTTGGTCTTTGTCATAACCATGCGTTTCGGCGTAGCGTGCGATGTCCAGCCAATGTTGCCCCCACTTTTCCCCAAACTCGGGCGCCGCCAGCAAGCGGTCGACCAGATCCCGCCAGGCTTTCGCCGGATCGTCGCGAGACTGCGCGACAAAGGCATCGACCTGCTGGGGCGTCGGAGGTAACCCGCTTAGGTCATAGGTGACCCGCCGGATCAGGGTAACAGGATCCGCCGGTGGCAAGGGAGTCAGTTTTTGTTGGGCCAGTTTCGCGTCGAGCCGTTCATCGACGATCGTTCGCAGCGCTCCTTCGATGTCGGAACCAATCGGCTCGAGCGACCACCACTTTCGGTCGGCGATTTCCGGGGCTTGGATCTGAACGTTTGCGGGCAACACCGCCCCGGCATCGATCCAGCTTCGAATCGCTGTGATCTCTTCGGCCGACAGGGGATCGGAATCCTTCGGCATCTCCGCCCGCCCGTTGCTCGGCGAGATCAACTCGACGATGTGGCTGGATCCCGCGTCGGCAACCTCGATGTATCCGTCGTCGATCAACCGTTGCGGATCGACCATCGACAGTCCGCCACCGGTCTTTTGATCGTTGTGACAACTCAGACAACGGCGAGCCAAGACGGGGGCGACCGAGTCGAGAAATGCCTCGTCTGCTGCGGCCGGTGGACCCGCGGGAATCGCGAAAAGACACGCCAGCAGAGGCATCAATATGGGGCGCATGGCATCAACGTGGGCGGGAAGCGATCGGAGCGCGGCCCTGTATTGTAACAGCAACCGACGGGCATGCCGTGAAGGATTCTTTCGCGGTAGAACGCGAGCCCAAGGTCGCAAAGTCAAGCGTCGTTTCCTTGGGGTGGGGCCCGTAGGCTCGCGCCAAACGGCTGATCATCGATTGAGATCAGCCCCGTAGGTCACGCTGTGCGTGACCTACGGCATGCACAGCATGCCCTACGCAGCTGCTAACTGCTAACTCTCCGGTTGCGTCATGATCTGATCGCGGTACTGCAGCGGTGCGGAATCGATGTGTCGGCCCGACAGATGGGCGACGATCTTGTCGACGTGGTCGTGGCAGTTTTCTA
>NZ_JBFHKV010000095.1:0-13505 GCF_041595215.1 Stieleria sp.
CTCAGCCAGGGAGCCAAGCCGGGCCGCGGCGGGTTGCTGCCGGCGGCAAAGATCACCCACGAGATTTCAAAGATCCGTGGTGTGCCGATGGGGAAGGATTGCGCCAGTCCGGCGTCGCACCGTGAGTTCAGTGACGTCGACTCGATGCTCGATTTTGTCGAACGGCTTGCCGACGAAAGTGGTCTGCCGGTCGGCATCAAATCCGCCGTGGGGCAAATGGAATTTTGGCACGAATTGGCCGGCCGGATTCAACAGACCGGTCGCAGCGTGGACTTTGTCACCATCGATGGGGGCGAAGGCGGAACGGGCGCGGCGCCGTTGGTGTTTTCCGATCACGTCGCCATGCCGTTTAAGCTGGGCATGAGTTCGGTGTATCGCATCTTTCGCGATGCGGAGTTGCATGAAAAAATCGTCTTCGTCGGATCCGGGAAGCTCGGTTTCCCGCACAACGCGCTGCTGGCGTTCGGATTGGGTTGCGACATGATCGCCGTCGGTCGTGAAGCGATGTTGTCGATCGGATGCATTCAAGCACAACGCTGTCACACCGGGCACTGTCCGGCCGGCATCGCGACCCAAAATCGATGGCTGATGGGAGGGTTGGATCCGACCGACAAGGCGCATCGGTTTGCCAACTACGTCGTGACATTGCGAAAGGAGTTGTTGCAGCTCGGCCGGGCATGCGGCGTGTCGCACCCCTGCGACGTGGAGCTGAAACATTTTGACATCCTGACCGATTCGTTCGGCACCAGTTCGGCCAAGGAACTGTTCGGATACCGTTGGGCGACGAAGGTTTAGCCGTTCTTGTTACCGGGCGAATCAGCGGAAATCATACCCACCGATGGCAGCGCGAACCCGCGGATGACCGGGTGCCAAAAATCCGTGGGTTCGCGCTGCTATCCGTGGGTTCAGCGCCCGTTTCGTCGTTCCGCAAGCTACTGCCTGCCCCTTTTCCGCTCGACAAACGCAGCCCGAAGATCCAATCGGGAAGAAGCGCTACGCGGCACGACGTGGCCGGGCCGGAACGATGTGTTCGCCGAGCGTGTCGATTTCCATTCGCAACAAGGTCGCTGTCACCTCGTCAGCGGCTGGACGGTTTTCGGGTGCCGCGTCGACCATGCACTCGACCAACTCACACGCCGGACTGAGGATTTGTTCGTTGGTGGTTTCCACCCGCGCCAGCCATTCCCACAACATTCGCCCCGTGGCAAAGATGTCGCTCGCCGGGCTTCCCGAGGATGCATTGGTGAGCAGCTCGGGCGCGGCGTATTGCCGCGTGCCGCGGAACGGTGCCGACTGGTCGAGCCTGCCTTGATGGGCGAATGCCAGGTCGATCAGCGTCACATGTCCATTGCTGCCCACGATCACGTTGTCGGGTTTGACGTCACCGTGAGTCCAACCGGCGGCATGGATCGCGCCGAGTCCCTGACAAATCTGTCGGATCAGCCAGAGGGCGACCGGCAAGGGCTTTCGCGGACCGCTGGACAGATGCCATTTCATCGTCCGCCCCTCGAGCAGCGGCATCGTCAAGTACGGCCACGCTCCGGAGGCGTTTCCGTCCAGAATCGGGACCACGTTGGGATGCCGGATCTGGGCTCCGGCGGCGATGGACCCGGCGATTCCGTCGCGGCCGTCGGGCAACGTCGCCAGCTTCATCGCGTAGTCCCAACGCGGGCTACCGACGGCATCGACCGGTTGGGCGAAGGTGACGCAAAACGCCGAATTGGTACACAGACTTGATCCGAGTCGCCAAATTCCCAATTGCTCAGGCAGCTTTGATTCCATTTCGCCTTCGATCGGATGATCGCGCCAGGGGTCGTAAGAGATCGCACTAGAAACATCGACCAATCCATCGCGGCTCTGTCGAACCGTTGGACCAATCGGCAAAGTCGACGTGGATTAACTGCCCGTTGCGGACGGACTGGATTTCGGGAACGTTCGCCTTTCGTGTAAACTGATCGGTGCCGCTTCGCCGGTCCCCCCTTTCTTTCTCGCCACTTCCAGCCGTTGGTCTCTCGCCATGAATCGACATCGTCCCAATCCACGGGTCGTCGGTCGCCGATCCATTTTGCAGGCCGCAGGGATTTCCATCGCTCTGCCGGCGTTCGATTCGCTCCGCAACCGGGCCACCGCAGGCGAATCGGATTCCCCGTCCCCGACGTCTGCCGAATCCTCGCAACCGCCCCGCCGAATGGTCTGCATCGGCAACATGTTGGGCTTTTATCCCGAGGCATTTTGGCCCGGCAAGCCTTCGGCGGATCAATCCACGACCGCCCGCGACAACGCGACTTCGCTGTCGACGACACTCGCCTCGCTGTCCGAGCATGCCGGGGATTTCACCGTGATCGGCGGGTTGGACCACGGGCTCAAGGGCGGCCATTTCGCGATTCATGCGTTCCTGTCCGGAATTCGCAGTGTGGACGCCAAATCGATGCCCGACGGGAACATCACGCTGGACCAATTCGCCGCCGAAACGATCGCCGGCCGCACGCGGTTCGCCTCGTTGACCGTCGGCAGCGATTCGGGAATCCACGGCGGATGCCAAATGTCATGGAGCCGCTCGGGCACCCGCGTCCCTCCGATCACGGGACCGCGGGAATTGTTCGAGAAGCTGTTTGTCGGCGTCAAACCGGCCGACAAGCAGCGCGCCGCGGATCGGTTTCGCATGCAGGAATCAATCCTCGATGCGGTCAACGGTGACGCCAAGACCATTTCGAAACAACTCAATCGCCGCGACGCACAAAAGCTGGACGAATATCTGACGTCGATTCGCGACGTCGAAAAACGGTTGGGCAATCGAAAACAGTGGATCGACATCGAAAAACCTCCGGCGCCGTTTGCCGCACCGGCCAACACGAACATGGTTGACGATCTGCCGATGCTGTACGAGTTGATCGCCCTGGCGCTGCAAACCGATTCGACTCGAATCGCCACGCTGGAAATCGGCGGCGACTTTGAAGCCCGTGATTTCGGTTTCAAAAGCGGGTATCACTCGCTGTCGCATCACGGCCAACGCAAGGAGTCGATCGACGCGCTGAAGAAGATTGAATCGTATCAGGTTGAGCAGTTTTCGCGGTTCCTGACCAAGCTGCGTGAGACCGAGAGCGGCGATTCCAACCTGCTCGAAACCACGTCGGTGCTGTTTGGCAGCGGCATGGGAAACGCGAACTCCCATACCAACACGAACCTGCCGATCGTCGTCGCCGGCGGAGGGCTGCGGCATCGCGGAACGATGTGGTTTGATTCGTCGTCACCGCACCGTCCCCCGTTGACCAACCTGTACCTGACCTTGCTGCATCGGTTCGGGATTCCGGCCGAACGTTTCTCCACCAGCACCGGCACCCTCTCGGGATTGGAGTTGGCGTGATGCGTCTTTCCACGATGGCGCAAGCCCTTTGTGTCGGGTTCGCCATGCTGGTCGGATTTTCGCAACCGCGGGGGCTGGCGGAGGATGCAGTCGCGTTCTTAGGAACCTACTGCGTCGATTGTCACAACGCCGATGACGCCAATGGTGAGCGTGAATTTGATGCGCTCGATTTGTCGTCCACCGATCACGACACGCAAATCATCTTGCAGGAGATCATCGACCAGTTGACGCTCGGCGACATGCCACCGGAGGATGCGGAGCAGCCGACACGTGAGGATCGTCAGGCGGCGATCGATTCGTTGACCGCGTCGTTGCAGCAGCTGCGACAACAGTCATCCAGCACCGGCGGCCAAACGGTGCTGCGTCGATTGACGCGTCGCGAGTACCTCGCCACCGTCAGCGATCTGTTCCAGATGGACATGTCGATGTTCGATCCCAGCAATCGATTCCCACGGGACAACACCGTCGAACAATTGGACAACGTCGGTGACGCCTTGGTGACGTCGGGGTACTTGCTGGAACAGTACCTGGACGCGGCCGATGCGATCGTCGAAAAAGCGCTGGCCAACCGGACGCAACCCGAAGAGCGGACGTGGCATTTTGACGACCATTTTCGCCAGCAACCCGAGTTGGATGGGGCTCACCGGGCGGCGTTTCAATTTCGTTATCTGTGTCTGTATGACAGTCCGCTGGCGGATCGACCGGAGGGGGCTTACGGGCCGCTGGAAGCGTTTGCCGAAGGCGTGCCGTCGGACGGCGTTTATGAAGTTCGTGTGCTCGCCCAAGCCCTTCACCGTGACACGCCGTATTCGGAAGCCGACCTGAAGATCGACTTGAGCGAAAAGTTTCGCTTGGGCATCCGTCCCGGTAACGTCAAGGCCGGCAGCTTGCACACGATGCAGCCGATTCAACCCTTGCTGGCCGAACGCACGATCGAAGACGGCGAGCCGCAGTGGTACACGATGGAGGTGCCGCTGGATCGCGGTTTCACTCCGCGATTCACCTTCGAAAATGGCTTGCGCGAAGTGCGTCCCCTGCACACGCGGCTACATCGGAAATATGCCGACACCTTGCCCGAACACGCCCGCGGCGGCCAGGGAATCGTTCGCGCACGAAACGTGATGTTGCGTTACGGACAGGTCCCGCAGATCCGGATTCACGAAGTCGAGATCCGCGGTCCGATTTTTCGACAGTGGCCCAGCGCGACCCTGGCAAGCGTCTTGCCCGGCGGCCGGTTCGAGCCCGGGGACGCCAGAGAGTTGACCGAAGCGTTCGCCCGCCGCGCCTATCGCCGGTCCCTGAAACCGGGTGAACTGGATCGGTTGATGTCAGTCTATCAGACGCGTCTGCAGCACGGTCGCGATCCGTTTGGTGCGTTCAAAGACACGTTGAAGACCGTGCTGTGTTCGCCGGCATTTTTGTATCTGCATCCCGATTCCGCTCCCGAAACCGATCAGATTTCCCAGCACGCGCTCGCCGCCCGGTTGTCGTACTTTCTGACCGGATCGATGCCCGATGCGAGCTTGCAAGAGATGGCCGATGCACAGGGATTGGACCGCGAGGCATTGCTCGAGCAAACCCGCCGATTGCTGGCCGATCGCAAGTCCGACGCGATGATTGCCGGGTTCACCGATGCCTGGTTGAATCTGCGCGCGTTGGGCGAGATGCCGCCGGACCGGGATCAGTTTTGGCGTTATTACGCGTCCAATCTGCAGCCCGACATGAAACGGGAAACGCGCACCTTTCTGCGTCACCTGATCGATGAAAACGCGTCGGTCGTTCGCTGGCTGGACGCGGACTATTCGTTCATCAATCGAGACCTGGCCAAGCTTTACGGCGTCGTGGATCAGGTGCCGGCCGAAGGGGCCGACGCGTTTCGCAAAGTCGTGTTCAGCGACCGGCGTCGTGGCGGACTGTTGGGGCAGGCGAGTGTGTTGACGGTGTCCGCCAACGGGATCGAAACCTCGCCCGTCGTCCGCGGTGTCTGGATGTTGGAAAACGTGCTCGGGACTCCCCCGCCGCCTCCGCCGGACGATGTGCCCGCGATCGATCCGGATGTGCGGGGGGCGACGTCGGTGCGCGACTTGTTAGAGAAGCATCGAACCTCGGCCGCTTGTAACGAGTGCCATCGCAAAATTGATCCGCTCGGTTTTGCGCTGGAGTGTTTTGATCCGATCGGTGAACTGCGGACCCGTTATGAGAACAAGGCGGCCATCGACACGTCGGGGAAACTTCCCAGCGGGCAGGCCTTTGACGGCGTCGCGGAGTTGAAGACGCTGTTGGTGCAGCGCCGAGCGTTTTTCGCACGAGCGTTCACCGAAAAGTTATTCGCCTATGCACTGGGGCGGCGAATCGAGTTAAGCGACCGAGCGACGATCGATGCTATTCTGGAACAGCTGGCCGAGAACGAGTATCCGACGCGAGAGCTGATCGAACACATCGTGACCAGTGATCTGTTTTCGCGGCGATAGAAGGGCATGCCGGGTTTGCAGCAAGTAGGGCATGCTGTGCATGCCGGGATTGCGGCAAGTAGGGCATGCTGTGCATGCCAGTTGTCAACGCCTTCGTCACGCACAGCGTGACCTACCTGCGTCACGCACAACGTGACCTACCAGGTTAGAACTCACTCAGTTCCATCCAACGCTCTTCGGCTTGTTCGAGTTCTTGGCTGATCTCGGTCAATTGATCGTGCAACCGCACCGCTTCGTCGGGGTCTGTTTCGGTCAACAGTTTTGCGTTGACGGCTTTCTTCTCGTCATCGAGCTGCGCGATCTTCTTTTCCAGGTTCTTGATTTCCTTTTCGGTCTTTCGCGATTGACGCTGGTTGGCCCGGTAGTCTTCGGCACTGGCGATTTTGGTCGGTGGTGGCGGGGAGGCTTTTCCGGCGATTCGGTCGCGTTCCCGTTCGCCTTCGTCCACCTCGCTTTCGACGCTCTGTAGATAGGACTCGTAATTGCCGAAGTAATTCTTGACGGTTCCGTCGCGAACCTCGATCACGTTGGTCGCGACCCGTTGCATGAAGTGTCGGTCGTGCGAGGTGAAGATCACGGTGCCCTGGTAGTCGATCAGGGCATCGGCGAGCGATTCGACGGTTTCGACATCCAGGTGGTTGCCCGGTTCGTCCAAGACGAGCACGTTGGCGGTACCCAGCAGCAAGCCGGCCATGCACAATCGCGCGCGTTCTCCTCCGGAGAGTACCTTGATCTTCTTGTTGATGTGCGAATCGCGAAACAGCAGCGCACCGGCCATCGCCAGGCAATCCTGTCGCGTGGTGTCCGCGTTGGATTCATATTCCAAGTGCTCCAGCACGGTCCGCCGATCATCCAGGCTGGAGTAAACGTGTTGGGCGTAGGTGCCCAATTCCGTCGCGTGGCCCCACTTGATCTCGCCACGGATCGGGGCGAGTGAATCAACAAGGGTCCGCAGTAGCGTCGTTTTCCCTTGGCCGTTGTCACCGACGATCGCCGCCCGTTGGCCGTGTTCGATTTCCAGGGAGATGTTTTCGGCGACGGTGTGGCCCGGATAGCCGATCGCAAGCTCCTCGGTCCGCATCACCGTCCCTTGCCGCGGGGTGACACGCGGCGCTCGGATGTGGACGGTCGGCTCATCGACCTCCACTTCACTCGTCTGCAGACGCTCCAGTTGTTTCGCCTTGCTCCGCGCCTGACTGGCCGTGGAGGCGTTGGCTCGGTTTTTCTCGATGAACCGTTGCAACTGTTTTTGTTTGGCGATGACGGTGGCATTGACGCGGCGGTCGTGTTCGCGACGCTCCTCGCGGAACTCCAGAAACCGATCGATCTTGCCGGGGTACATCGTCAATTTGCCGCGCGACAGTTCCAGGGTTTGGGTGCACGTCGCTTTCAAAAACGCGCGGTCGTGGCTGACGATCAACGCCGCTTTGTTGAACGTCCGCAGAAAGTGCTCCAGCAGAATCTGGGTTCGCAGGTCCAGGAAGTTGGTCGGTTCGTCCAACATCAACAGGTTGGGGTCGTTGAGCAACAACGCCGCCAGTTTGACCCGTGTCTGCCACCCACCGGAGAGCGCTTTGACCGGGCCGGTCAGGTAGTCTCCCTTCAGTTCGAATTGGCCGGCCACCTCACCGCAACGCCAATCGGGCTGGCCGCTTTCCCGCATCAGAAAATCCAACGCCGATTCCCCCGGTTGGAACGGGTCGTGTTGGCGGAGGTAGCCGATCCGCAGCGAGGGATGGTGAATGACCTCGCCCTGTTCCAGTTCTTCGTCGCCGAGCAACGCCCTCAAAAACGTACTTTTGCCGGCGCCGTTTCGGCCGATAAAGCCGACCTTGACGTCGTCAACCAGGGAAACGTCGGCACCATCGAGCAGGACTTGGTCGCCGAAACGCTTGTGGGCGTTTCGCACTTGAATCAATACGGCCATATCGGCGGACAAAGGGGGGGCTGGAGGGCGCGAAATGGAAACGCCGGTGAGGTTACCAAGCCGACGCCGAATCGTCGACTGCGGTAGGCCGCCGGTGCCGTGTGGGGGACAGGAGAACGATCCCGCGCCGGTCGCTGACGCGCCCCGCTGGGGTGCGTTTCAGCACGTGGCGTCAGCCAGTGGCGCGTCAATCGACGAAACGCTCACGACGACCGTTTGGGGGCGGCGACGTTCTTGGTAGGGCGGCGTTTGATGGGGGCCAACGCGTGCTGGACTTGGAACGCGACGTCCGCGATCAGCGTGTCGACGCGGTTGCGGCTGACGGCATAGGCCGCCAACGCGGGAATCGCGACGACCAAGCCGCCGACGGTGGTCACCAACGCCTGGTAAATCCCTTCGGCCAAGTCACCGGCACCGGCCGCTCCCCGCGTCGTGGCGACTTGCTGGAACGCAAAAATCATCCCGGTCACCGTGCCCAACAGCCCGACCATCGGGGCGATGTTGCCGATCACCGACAGGTATTCGATCCGCCGCATCATCCGGGCGGACTGCTCGGCGAGCGCGTCTTCGACTGCCTTTTCCACGCCCTGCCAGCCGTAATCGACTTCCGCAATCCCCGACAGCAGCACCACGCTCAGAACGCTCGGTTCACGCCGACAGGCCGCATCGGCTTCCTGCAGCCGGCCGGTCAGCAAAGCCTGTCGGACGGTTTCACTCAACCCTTCCGGCAAGACTTCACCACGACGCAGCGTCATCACCTGGTCAAACACCAGATAGGCCGCCAAAAAGCTGAGCGAAAGCAGCACCACCAAGATGACCGCGCCGACGATCCCACCGCTGAGCACGATGTCCAGCAAGCCCGCGCCCTCGGCCGCCTCGTCGGTATTTCCTTGGGCAAGCAACACATCAAGGTGGAGGGGCAATCCCTGCGGCATGATCGGCTGGTGGATGAGTGGTCAAGAAGCGGTGAACGAGGATGCACAGTGTATCAGTTCACCGCCGCCGCGAAACACTGTTGGCACGGAAGGCGTTAGCGGAACGGCGTGAGCGGTTTGGTTTCAGCGGTGCGCAGCTTGAAAGACCGGAGGCTCGTGCTCAAAACCGCGAGGTTAATCGTAAGGACGAGGAGGCCCGGACGCTGGCGCGAACCGGCTGATGTCAACCGATCATCAGCCGTTTGGCGCGAGCCTACGGGCCCAAACTAGTGGGCACCGCGTGGCCCCTTGCTTACGCATGCGGGCTTCAACCGACAGCCCGCTAGCGTCGTCCGGCCGACACCAGGAACTCCGCGTCGGTCAACAGCGGGTCGTCCCAGCGGAGCCGGAGCACGCGGTCTTGTTGTAATTGCGTGATCGCTTCTTCATGACCCTGGCGAATGGCTTGTTGGGCGCGCTGCGTTCGGCCGTTGGACTGTGCGACCGACAGGGCGATCATGGCGAAAATCGCGGTCGGCAATAACGACAGCACCAGGCTGGTGAGCACCATCGCAAATTCCGGCTTGGGAAAATGTTCCAACGGATGGTGCGGCTCTCCGGCTTGTTGCGCCGAGACCTGGATCAGGGTTTCGTAACTGGCTTTCAAGTATTCGCCGTACAGGGCGACAAAGGGACCGGCCATCAGCAGCCAAAAGATCAGCGTGCCGACGATGGCCATGATCGTGGCGGTCGACTGTGAGATCGAGTTCTGCTCGACCGCGTCTTCGAAGATCTTGTGCGAGCGTTCTTGCAGGGCATCGATGCCGGCAAGCGAGGCGACGTGTTGGGTTTCGGAGTGTGACGTGACGCGCAACGGTTCGCCGGGGAGTGATTTGCCGTCGTCACCCTGATCGGCGTTTCTCAGCAACGCCAGTTCCTCTCGAAACTGTCCCGCCAGCGGCCCGAGTCGATCGGTGACTGCCGCGGCGCTACGGCGTTGCAGCCCGTCGCGAAGTTCGTCGTTGGCATTGCGATCCGAGGTCAGACTGCGGGTCGAGGTCCAGATCGTACTGACCAGCGAGGGAAGCGATCCCGAAAGCGACAACAGCACGCGATCCCAGGCCCCGTGCGTCAGGTTCAACAGGCCCAAGACCGAACGGTAGGGAAACCAAATGGCACCGGTCGAGGTTAAGAGTTTCAAGCGCAAACGGCTGCGAACGGCGGCCTGCATCGGCCCGTCGGGGCCGATCAGCGTTTGTGCGACTTCGCCTGGCAGTTTCGTCGCCTCGTCGTTCAACCGATTGACCGCCCGGGTCAGGCCGGGCAGTTCGTCGGCCAACAGCGCGCTGAGTGCGGATCGGAAACGACCGTCCAAGGCAGCCAGTCGAGTCGATTTGCGTCGATCGCTGTCAGGGTTGTTTTCCAATTCGATTTTCAATTGGCGGAGCAGCTCGGTGGCGACTTGCGCGCCGATCTGCTGTTCGCTTTCGCCGCCCAGTTCAAAATCGGTGACCTGAACCGGACGGGCGATGACGCTCTCGGGTGCGGCGGTCCGCAGGTTCGCCAGGAAGGTATCGATGTCCGCATGCAGCGCCGCGTCGTCGACACCGATCGTATTGATCACGGGGATCACGATGGTGCCTTCACTGGCCACCGCAAGTGCGGCGGGGGTTTGCCCACGGATCTGATCGCGACGGACGACCAACACGATGGCCGAGGCCAACGAGAGCGCCCGTTTGGCGACGTCGGCAATCCCTTGCCGATTGTCGGTCGCCCCCGGTGCATCGACGAGCATGTAAGGCGTGCCGATCGGTTCCATGTCGGCCGAGGAAACTCGCACGAACCGTTCAAAGCGAGGGTCCAAATCCACCGGCGGATGCGGGCCGACCCAAACCAGTTCCTCCGTCGCCTGGTCGGCATTGTTGCCGCTGCGGATGGAAGCGGCCAGCGGCGAGCGGCGAATCAATTGCCGGATCAACCATGATTTGCCTTGTCCGGTCGCGCCCACGACCGCCAACACCAGCGCCCCGGCGGCCCGATCTTGCGAGATCAAGAGACGCGCGCGGGCGTGTTCCTCACAAAGCGATCGAACTTGGCGTCCCGTTTCGCTGTCACCCAAGACCGAGGCGCCGGCGCGACGAACCCGGTTCAAAAACTCGTCGTCAGGGGTCACGGTGTCTGCGGAGGATTCATGCATGTTTGGACTCGCGAGGCAGGATCCCGTTCAATTCTTGACGAAACGTTTGGTTCATACGATAGACCGCGAGCGTCGCGTTTGCTCCGCCATCGACGCCGACCTTTACATTCGGAGTGGGGAACAGAATGTTGGTCTGTTTGAGACGGATCGAGGGGAGCGGATTGCCGGGATCGATTCCGATTTGGTGGCACAGCAAGACGTAGAACATCGACATCTGTTCGACCGCGGCCTGGGTGCTGAGCGTCTGGGCCGTCTTTCCGCCGGCCCAGTAGGCTGAAAAAGCGGTCAGCCCGGCGGCGGCCAGCAGTTCGACGACCGAGGCGTTGGCAACCAGAACGGTGGCGCCGAAATCGACCGGCAACATCAACACGCTTCCGAACGTGGCCAACAGTGCCGCCAGCGGCGTCAACCCGAAGGCCAACTTTTTGTGACGCGGGATCTGACGCCACATCTCTTCGGCCACGCTCCGCAATTGATCGCTGTCGAACACCACGCGATCGTTCTCATGAAACGTTCTCAACACCTCGTGCATCGCCTGGGTCCACTCGGCGGGATCGATCGGATCATTTTGACCCTCAAACCAATGGGGCAAGGTCAATGGCGCGCCGAACCGTCGAAGGGACGTGTCCAGGTCTTCCGGATCGACGAGTTGGCCGACCTTTTTCGATTTGAATTTTTCCTTGATCGATTCGGCATAACGCTCCGCCATCGCGGTCGGCACGTACTGCTTGAACAAGTCGGACGCCGCCTTGGTACGGCCTTGGATGAACGTGTTGATCTTGACCCCCCAGCGCGCGTACCAGGGCGCCGCTTCGCAGAACGCGTCGGCCAACTGCCGGACGATGCGTTCGGATTGGTGCATCCGAACCTCCGTGATCGCACCCCCGGTCGTCTGTTTCGTGAACAGGCTGATCGTGGTGTCCAGCAGCGTTTGCCGGGCCCGCTCGGTCAACCGCAGCGATTGCTCGGCGTCCTTTTCGACCGCGGCCAACCCCATGTCCCAAACCGCGCGACGCAGTGCGGCGTGACGTCCCATCAAAAAACGATCCGACGATTCCGGGCGATCCAACTCGCGCGTCAGATGGGTCAATAAACGATCGCTGCCGATTTCTGCCGGCGGGTTCTCATCAGGCTGCGTCGAGAGCGAAAAGAAAATGGGCAGCGGATCGTCGCTGGGGTTTTCGATCGTGATTTCCTGGTCCCCGTCCTTGGCCGATTTCGGGATGAAGGGTTCGCTCTTGGGCAATTCGTAATCGTAGGCCCCGTAGACTCGTTCGACGCCGAACTTGCTGGCCTGGGGTTCGAACGATTCCAACACGTCTTCGGGGGTCTGTCCGGGACGAATTTTGTTGACCGCCAGCAAACGTGGAATGCCGGGCATCAAATCCGAGATCGTTTGCAGAATGTCGCCGAGTGAACGGTCGCGGGCCATGCTGGGTGTCGACACGACCAGGAAGGCGCTGCAGAACGTCGATGCCTTGCCCAGCAGTTCACGTCTGCGCTCCGGCGACCCGACTCCGAAGACTTCATCGGAAACGATGTCGGGACAATCCAGCAATCCGATCCCCAGATCATCCAACGCCGGATCGGTCGCGACCAGCGGGACGCCCAACGCGTCGACGCCGCCGCTGCGGTTGTTGTATTGTTCGTGCGCCTCTTCGGGCATTTCGGCCAACAGCTCGGGGGCGTGACCGACGGCATCACCAAAATCTTCCAGCAACAACTGCCACAACGCGGGTTCTTCACGCCATTTCTGGGGCAGCCACAAAACGAATCGGTGCGTGCCTTGGCGGTTGGCGACACCACGCAGCGTGCGGGCGCGTCCGTGCCGGCTGAGCAACCCCGCGACCAGGCTGGTCTTGCCGCTGTTGAGCATCCCGGCGACGGCCAGCGTCGGGTACTCGGCCAAGCGGGCACCGTGGAAGACTTGACGTCCCAGTGAAACCACATCGCCGGCCAGATCGGGTTGGACGCGGCGGAGTGCCGAGAGGTAACTTTCGTTGCGTGGGTCGGGGTACAGACGTTCGACCGCGGCTCGACGATCATCGTCTTCGAGTAACGCTTTCAAACGTGGCCAGTCGACCTGCGTCGGGGGTTTTCGTCGTTTTTGACCAAACATATCCGGTGTTCAGCTCGCCGTTGATTGGGCCAGTGGGCTTGCCGCTGGACGTTTTTCGTTCACGGCGGTGTCACCTTGGGTGCCTTCGGCCGATGGGTTGTCTTCGCTCAGTTCAAAATCGTCCAAGTACGGGCCGTCGAAAATCTCACGCCACCATAAAGCAGCATCCGCTTGCGTCCAATGGGGACTGTCCGCACAAGCTAGCAGTTCGCCGGCCAGTTGCTGAGCGGACTGGGGCCGGGCTTGCGGATCCAGATGCAGGCAGCGCAGCAAGACCCGTTGCAGATCCTTCGCCAGCGGCACGCCGATGCGTCGCTCGGGAGATTCCGGTTCCTCATGCAACTTTTTGGCGCACACGTCGGTCGCCGATTCGCCTTCCAACGGAGCGAGACCGCAGAGCAGATTATAGCCGACCGCACCGATCGAATAGATGTCGCTGAGAACGTCGGCCGAGGCGGCATCACGGATCGATTCGGGGGACATGTACAGTGGCGTGCCGGTCAGCGAATCGAC
>NZ_JBFHKV010000096.1:0-13504 GCF_041595215.1 Stieleria sp.
CCGAACAGGTCGTCCATCGGTTCTTCGGCTGGCGGTGCGGCGTCGGCGGGCGCTTCCGTCGCGGGCGCGTCGCCGAACAGATCATCGAGTCCGCCGTCGGCCGGCGCGGGCTCTTCGGCTGCCGGCTCGGTCGCCGGTGGCTCGGGCTCGGTTGCCGGGGGCTCGGGCTCGGTCGCCGGGGGCTCGGGCTCAGTCGCCGGGGGCTGGTCAAACGGAGTGGGTTCTGCGACGGCGGGTTCGCTTTCGGCGGGCATGGTTGCCGCTTCGTTGGTTTCCGCTTCGGCGGCCGGCGGTTCTGGCTCAGTGGCAGCCGGCTCGGGCTCGGGTTCCGTCGCCGGTTCTGGTTCGGGCTCGGGTTCCGTCGCGGGCTCGGGCTCGGGTTGGGTCGCCGGTTCTGGTTCGGGCTCGGGTTCTGCAGCCGGTTCCGGCTCGGGTTCTGCGGGCGGCTGGGGAGTCGGCGGAGCCTCGAAGGTGGCTGAGTCGCCTGGGGTGGTGCTCATCGGTGCGGTTTCGTGGGCCGCGGGCGCGGCACTTCCACAGCAATCGGCGGACACGACTGGCGAGCAGGGAATCGTTTCGCATGCCGGGACGGGATCGCAGCAAACGACCGGAGCCGGATCGCAGCAGATCACCGGAGCGGGATCGCAGCAGGTGACCACGGGAGCGGGACAGATTGGCTGGGAAACACAAGCCGGTTCCGGGCAGCAAACCTCTGCACATGAATCAGACGAGTTTCCGCGGAGGCGTTTGAGTAAGCCGCCGGCCGATGCAGGGCCGACGCCGAGCATCACGGTCAAGCAGACGACCAGGGTCCACTGAAATACGTTTCGGACCTTTCGATTCATGGTTTTGGGCTCCTGAGCGGCCGATGTGCCGCACGAGACACGCGGATGTTGTGGGAAGATTCGGAAAGCGGTAATGGCGTCGCCGAAAACGGCGAATGTGAGAACCGACCATGCTAATTCGCCCAAAATCGCGTCACAAGCAGATAAACTGGGCAAATTGCTCTTGTTCTCCATCCACGAGAACGTCGCAATCAGTCTGTCGGCAGCCTCAGCATAGGCGATAAAACCAAGCTCTGTAGAACAAAGGTCGGGGCGCGTGCTGTAATACTTCCAGCGACGTGTCTTTCCAATCTCACCCGATTCGCCCTCTCCAAACGATTCCAACTGTATCATGTTTCGCCTGGTTCAAGGACTGTTTTCGTCGATGAGCCTGGAGCGAAAGTGCCTGCTCTTCTTCGGGTCGGCCTTCACGCTGCTGATGTGCGGCGCGTTCTTGGTCGTCCAGACGCTCGGTAACCGCTTGGTCCAGCGGACGACACAGCAGCGGGCCCAAGACTTGGCCGATGCCGAGCTGATGCTGCTGCACAGCGACGCCAAATGGGCCCAGACCAGCAGCCCCGAAGCGATCGCGGCCAACCAGCCGATTCTCGCCGGTCTGCGGGCAGAGATGCTCGCCAAAGACATCGAATTCGAAATCCTGGGGCTCGAAGACCAGGTGGCGTACACCAACCTGCCCCCGATCTCGCCGCCGGAGGACCCCGCCGAACTGAAACGTCTGCGGACGCTGGAGCCTCAATTTCGCAGCCAGCTGGCCCGTCGCATCGCCCAGCAGCAACCCGACATCTCCGAGTCGATCGACTTGGGCGAAAACGAATCGATGAGCATGATCGGGCTCGGCACGTTGCCGGTGCACCAGCAGCTCGGACCGGTCGACGGCCGCTACATTTACTATCGCCCCGTCTTTCCGAAACTGACCTGCATCACCTGCCATGCCCCCGAAGGCGAGAAGGCGGCGTTGGCCACGTCGGGCACTCCCACCGAGCAAGCCAGTTTGGCGCCGTTTCGGGTGATCCGCGTCAGCATGCCCTACAAGGACACCGAAAACCAAACCACCTGGATCAGCTCGATCGTTGTCGCCTTGGCCTTGTTCATCGTCGCGGCGACGCTGTACATGCTGCACGCGTTGATCCGCTACCTGGTTCTTGAACCGCTGTACCACTTGCGCGACGTCAGCGATTCGATCACCCATGGTGACGTGACGCAGCGTGCGGTGATCGAATCGGAGGATGAGTTTCGCGAGCTCGCGGACGCCTTCAATCGAATGTTGCGGGGAATGTTGGAAAGCCAGGAAAAAGAAAGGATCATCAACGCGGAACTCGATGGCCGCGTCGATCAGCTCGCCCAGCTGAACTGGCAACTCTATGAAGCCAACCGCGTCAAAAGCGACTTCATGGCGAACATGAGTCACGAGCTGCGCACACCGCTCAACAGCATCATCGGTTTCTCCGATGTCTTACAAGGGATCGACTCGCTGACCGACAAACAGCGGCGTTACGCGCAGAACATTCAAAAGAGCGGACGCCTGCTGCTGGAAATGATCAACGACATTCTGGATCTGGCCAAGGTCGAAGCGGGGAAAATGGAGGTCCGGCGGAATGAATTCGACCTCGGCCGCCTGGTCACCGCCCAGTGCGACATGATCGGATCGCTGTCGGAGGAAAAAGACATCTCGCTGACCGTCGACGTCCCCGACGATCTGCCGACCGCGTTTCAGGATCCCAACAAGCTCGGTCAAATCGTCAACAACCTGCTTTCCAATGCGATCAAGTTCACGCCCGAAGGCGGCATGGTGACCGTCCGCGTGGTCGATCTGTCCGGCGGCATCTCGACCGGACGGTTCCGTCTGTTGATCATCGACACCGGCGTGGGGATCGCCGAAGAGGATCAATCGGTGATTTTCCAGAAGTTCCGACAGAGCCGGAAAGTGCTCGACGGCGAAGGGCTGACCCGCGAATTCGCCGGCACCGGCTTGGGGCTCTCGATCGTCAAAGAACTGGCAAAACTGCTCGGCGGCGAAGTCGGTTTTGAAAGTGAACTCGGACGCGGCAGCACCTTTTGGGTCGAATTGCCGTGGCGATTGAGCGACGAGACGATTCAACTGGCCGCTGAACTCTCGCAGCCACGCGGATTGCCCGCACCGACCAAGGGCACCGTCGGTGACGTGACCGGCGACATGGTTGCCAAGTAGCAACGCCACCGGTCGTGGCGACTGCGTTCCCCGTTGACAGCACCGGCGATCACCGAAAGACTCTCTCCCGATGAAACCAGTTCAACTCTTTACCGACGGCGCGTGCAGCGGAAACCCCGGACCGGGTGGCTGGGCGTTTATCTTGCGGTGCGGCAAAACCGACAAGGAACTCGAACGCGCCGCCGGCGATCCCCAGACGACCAACAACAAGATGGAACTGCAGGCGGTGATCGAAGGGCTCAAGGCCTTGAAGGAACCGTGCGAAGTCACCTTGTATGCCGACAGCAGTTACGTGCTGCAGGGGATGCAAAGCTGGATGAAGGGCTGGAAGAGTCGCGGCTGGAAACGAAAAGACGGCTCGAAACTCGTCCCCGTCAAGAACGTCGAACAGTGGCAGGAACTGGATCGGTTGATGCAAAAACACCAGATCAAGTTCGAACACGTCAAAGGCCATTCCGGCCATCTGGAAAACGAACGCTGTGACCAGTTGGCCGTCGCCGCGTATCAACGCTATCTGGTCAAAAAGTAGGTGCTTCTGATGAGCGACACTCCGTTGACGGACAAGACCGTGCTGATCCTGGTCGGAGACATCTACGAGGATCTGGAACTGTGGTATCCCAAACTGCGGTTGATCGAAGCCGGTGCGTCGGTCACCGTCGCCGGCCCGGAGGCGGGGCGTTGTTACGCCGGCAAGAATGGCTACCCCTGTGTCTCCGACGCCCGGATCGACGAGATGGACGAAGCGACCTTCGACGCGCTGGTCGTTCCTGGCGGATTCATGCCCGACAAATTGCGGCGTGATTGCGTCGTGCTCGATTTGGTCCGGGCCTTCAACGACGCCAAGAAACCGATCGCCGCGATCTGTCACGGCGGCTGGATTCCGATCTCCGCCGGTGTCTACCGTGGCATCAACGTGACCGGATCACCGGGGATTAAAGACGACCTGATCAACGCCGGCGCAAACTACCAAGACGCCGCGGTGGTGGTCGATCAAAACCACGTGACCAGCCGCCGGCCGGATGATCTGCCGGATTTCTGCCGCGAATTGATCAAGCTCTGCAGTTAGGGATCCGTCGCACCTTGGTTTTCGGGTAGGCGGTAGTGGACGAGACGACGAGTCCTTGCCAAGATGCCGACTACAGAGGACTCGCCCAAGTGTCCGCATGGAGCGGACGGACGGAATCAGCCCTTGCGACCAAGCGACGCAGCGCCGAGCGCGCCGATCCCGCAAACGACGGCCAGGCCGGCCGTGATCACCGCGTTCCACCCCCATCTGGCCTTTTCGGTGACAACCGCGTGGTAGGTATACGGTGACACCATATCGAGTGAGCGGACTTCCATGTCTTCGAAATCCAGGACCACCGACGCGGGTTCGACACGGGCGTAGCTTTCTTCGATCTCGGCCAGATGCGATTCCGTGGTGGTGGTCGTCTCGATCATTGCCCAGCGAACAGTGTTGTATCCCGCCCCCAACAGCAGCGCGACGGCAATCAGGCCGAGCAGCAGAAACGCGATGGTGCTGCCGCCCGAGGGTGCCGTCGCGGTCGCCCGGTCTCGGTCGTCCTCGACTTGCGGCAATTCCCGCAACTCACCCAGTTTTGGAATCGCCACATCGGCGTGACAGTGGGGGCATTGCATGCTGTCCCCCGCCTGTGCAGGGGTGACCGTCAGTTCAGCGTGGCAATTTGGGCAAGATAGCAAGTGCATCGGCGAAAATATGAAGAAGTTTTGAAGTTGTTGCGGGTGGACCCGACTGGCGACCAGACTAAAATCTTAGACGTCCTCGATCACACCACATTACACGCCGCTCCCACACCGAACTGGTTGCACGTCGCAGTGCGAAATGATTCGTCACTCGCCCAAGATTGCAATCACGACGCCTGTCGGACATCCCCGATGACCCGCGGTTTAATAACGAACTACTTTGTTCGTACCAGCAATCCGATGGATTCGGATTTGCGATTCACCTTTGTGGCGTGAACACGTCGGGAACGGCCAGGAAGGCGAGGGTCGAAGTCCATTACGAGCAACGGTTGACGCATTCCAGAAACGAATCTCCATCAGTCGGTACAAGTAGGTATCGGTACAAGTAACTAAAGTATCGGTACAAGTCAGTAACTGTACGTGAGCACAAATCTGATGGTTCGATTTCGGGACGCTGGGAAGCGTCGTTAACCGTCGCGGAGTAAAGACAGGGGGCATACTTGGGGAAAATTTGCACGGGAAGAGGAGAAATGGGAGCAGCGCGAGCGCGCCTTCTCGCTCCCGGCAAAGTCAACCAATCACGGCCAACTGGGACAACTGGAAAGTTTTTCCAATTAGCCGAGGCCACCAGGGAAACGTAAGGGGGGTGGTAGAGTTTCACCAGCGAATTTGAATCAGACACCGTTGGATAGCTCGCCATGGTTCCCGGCGATGTGGGTTGGTCACGATCAACCCGCCAGCTGAACTGGAGTAAATGGTTTGGTGATTTTCACCAAAACCCCCTACGCCGAACCGACACACCGATCATTATTCATTACAGATATCCTGCACTGTTCCTCTTGGAGTTTTAGTTTTGTTCGACACCCTTTTGGACGAATTTGAAGACGTCGCCGCACATTCCGCCGAGGCGGTCACCGGTGGCTTTCGCAAACTTCCTGTTGATGAGAACGAGGAGGATGGTGGCGTGGGCTCGCCTTCGCAAGTGGCCGAAGGCGAAGTCCAATTGGACAGTCCCGATGAGTTGTTAGCCGTTGAAGAGGCGGAAACCTGGTCCGATGACCCGGTGCGGATGTACTTGACCCAGATGGGTGAAATTCCCTTGCTGACCCGCCGTCAAGAAATTGAGTTGGCCAAGCGGATCGAAGAGACCCGGCGCCGCTTCCGCACCAAGTTGCTCGAAAACCACTACGTGCTGGTCGAAGCCTACAAGACGCTGAAGAAGGTTTATCGCGGCCAATTGCCCTTCGACCGAACCGTCCAGGTTTCGGTGACCGATCGGCTCGAAAAAGAGCAGATCATCGGACGGCTGCCGCACAACCTGCTGACGCTGCAAACGTTGCTCAAACGGAACAAGCACGACTGGAAAGTCGCGCTCAGCAAGAGTGCTTCCAAGCGCCGTCGCGCCGAAGCGTGGCGTGCCCTGGCACGTCGTCGACGTCGAGCCGTCCGGTTGATCGAAGAACTGGGGCTACGAACCCAGCGGATCGAGACTCGGATCGATTTGCTCGACAAATTTAGTCGCCGGATTTCCGAAATCGATTCGCTGATCCGCGATCAACGGCGGACCAAGCACGGCCGCGAAACCCGCGATGCATTGCTTCACGAACGTCGCCAAATCCTGACCGCGTGTCAGGAAACGCCGACCTCGCTACGCAATCGGGTTCGCATGCTGAAAATGGTCTACGCCGAGTACCAGCAGGCCAAGCGGGAGTTGAGCGAAGGAAACCTGCGGCTGGTCGTCTCGATCGCCAAGAAGTATCGCAACCGCGGTCTGTCGTTTTTGGATCTGATCCAAGAAGGCAACGCCGGCTTGATGCGAGCGGTCGACAAATTCGAATACCGCCGTGGGTTCAAGTTCTGTACCTACGCGACTTGGTGGATTCGACAAGCGATCACCCGTGCCGTCGCCGACCAGAGCCGAACCATCCGGATTCCGGTTCACATGGTCGAAACGATGAGCCGCGTTCGCAACGTCGCTCGGCAATTGCTGCAAGAACTCGGTCGTGAACCCACGATCGAAGAAACTGCACGCCGGGCCGATGTGACCGTCGAAGAAGCACGCCGAGTGCTCACCATGAGCCGCTTCCCGATTTCGCTGGACCGTCCGGTCGGCAACAGCGAAGACAGCCAGTTCGGCGACCTGCTGCCCGACGGGACCGCGGAAAGCCCCCAGATCGGCGCCACGCAAGAAATGCTCCGCGACCGAATCACCAACGTGCTCAAATCGCTCTCCTACCGCGAACGCGAAATCATCAAGCTCCGCTATGGGCTCGGTGACGGATACAGCTACACGCTGGAAGAGGTCGGGCACATTTTCAAGGTGACCCGCGAGCGGATTCGTCAGATCGAAGCCAAGGCGGTTCGCAAGCTGCAGCAACCCAGCCGCAGCCAAGACCTGGTCGGGTTCCTCGATTAGCCGCATCCGGCGTACGCCGTGGAACAACTCTGTGAAGCATTTTTTAGCGGTAGGGCGCGAGCCCTCCGGTGTTTCGGTGACGATGGCGAACCGGAGGGCTTGTGCCCTTCCGCTAAAACCTCGTCAAACACAGGAAATAAAAGCTTCACCGCGTTACCTGTTGAGCAAGCTGGAAGCGTACGCCACTTAGCCATCCCGAAAATCAGGGCGACGATTGAAAAATCGCCGCCCTTTTTTTTCGCCACACGCGGCAGTTCAACGGCACAGGGGAACGGCATTCGGTCGTCACCACGCAAATGGCTGCCCCGCCGCGTTCGCTCGTGCCCAGGTTTGGATTAGACTCCTCCTGCCTCTCACGCTCTTCTCTCTCCGACAGCTGATTTCAATGCCGACCGTCGCCGAGGTCCTCTCGCAGGGCTGGAAAGTTCATCAAGCCGGCAAGATCGATGATGCGCTGCGTTTGTATCAGCACGTCATCAAGCAGGCCCCCCGCAACCCCGAAGCGCATGTCTATCTCGGTATCGCGCTGTTTGACCAGCGGCAGTACGGCAAATCGATCCGCGCCTATCGCACCGCGCTGGCACTCAAGGACGAATTCCCGATCGCATGGAACAACCTCGGCAACTCCCTTCGCATGACCGGCGACGTCCAGGAGAGTGATGCCTGTTTCGAAAAGGCGTTGTCGCAGGATCCCAAGTACCTGTCGGTGTACAAGAATCGCGGCACGCTTTGGATCTGGTCCGGCGAAATCGAACGCGGGCTTCGGTGGTATGAAAAGGGGCTGCAAATCGCACCCGATGATCCCGAGTTGCATCGCAACCTGGGCGTGATCTATCTGTTGTTGGGCGACTTCGATCGTGGCTGGCCGGAATACCGTTGGCGATGGAAGATGGGCGGATTGCGCCGTCCCCAATCGCGCGCCCCGCTGTGGAAAGGGGAGCCGATCTCAGGGCGTTCGATCTTGCTGTATCCCGAACAAGGTCGCGGGGACGAGATGCATTTCATCCGGATGGCCAGCGTGTTGGCGGCCGACGGGGCTCGCGTCGTCGTGCAGACCGATCCGCAAATGATCCCGCTGTTTACGTCCGTCCGAGGCGTGCAGACGCTGCTGCCGGTGGGAAGCCAATTGCCGCCGGTGGATTTTCAGGCGTCGTTTATCGATGCCGTCGATGGCTGGTACCAGGCGACAGGCAGCTTGCCGTATGCCGCCAAAAAGTTTGCCGAACGGGACGACCTCAGCGGTTACCTAAATGTCTCCGACCCGTTGGTCAGCTACTGGGATCGCTGGATGGAAAAAAACGCGATGGGCAAGGACCATCGAAAACGCATTGGGATCGCTTGGCAAGGCAACCCGAAACACCATGCCGATGTCTACCGAAGCATCCCGCTGGAAACATTTCGACCGCTCGCCGAAGATAAGAATCTGAACCTGATCAGTTTGCAATTTGGTTTCGGCAGCGAGCAACTCGATCAAGTCGATTTCGGCGACGCCATCGACCGATTGCCCGCTGACACCGACACCAGTGGCGGCGCCTTCACCGACACCGCAGCCGTCATGAAAAACCTGGATCATGTCATCACCACCGACACCTCGGTCGCGCACTTGGCCGGCGCCCTGGGTGTCCCGACCACGGTGATGCTGGGGCGGGTCCCCGATTGGCGTTGGTTGTGCGACGGAGACCGCACCGAATGGTACCCCAACATGCGGTTGGTGCGACAACGTGAAATGGGCCACTGGAACGACGTCGTTGGGCAAGCCCATCAGTCCCTGATGTCGAATGAGCCGTAGTGCATGCTGTGCATGCCGATGATCTTAAAAAGTGGCGTAAGCTTCCAGCTTGCGAATCCAACACCGCAAGCTCGACGGCGAGTGGACTTGTTGCACGTGAGATTTGCGAGGACTGTGAGCTGACCCTGGATTGCGGCAACCTTTTTCCCTGAACTTTCCCACTATCCGACTGGCAACTTGATGACACACCACCGATTCGCGAGCACGATTGCCGTTGCGTTTCCACTTACTGCAATTGCATTCGTCGCGTTCGCACTTGCGACTTTCACTCATGCCGCCGAACCCGCTGGTTCACCCACCCGCCTCGAAGCCAGGGCCAGTGAAATCGATCCCCGCTGCCAAGCCCATCCTGAAATCGGATTTTTGATCGAAGACGCCAAGGGCCGACCGGCTGACGTGCAACATGCGTCGGTTGACACGAACGTCCCTGCCAAGGGCAAACTGGTGATCTGGTTGATGGGCAATAACACCGCGCTGTTTGATCGTCTCAACAGCTACGGGTTACACGTGATCCGGCCGCACTACGCCAACCGCTGGTTCTCCCTCTGTTGTCGCGAAACACCGGTCGGGGAACACTGTCGTGGCAACATACGTCTGGAAGCAGCGACGGGCGAAGACTTTAGCGACGAAGTCGACATCCCGAAGCCCGATGGCATGATGGAACGCTCGCTTCAGTTCGTCCGCTGGCTCAGCGAGAAACATCCCGAGGGCAACTGGGATCAGTTCTTGACGGAGGACCGTTCGCAGCTTCGATGGGAAAACGTGATCATGTCGGGCAGTTCGCACGGATCGACCACCGCGGCCCGCTTCGCAAAGCATGTGAAGGTCAGTCGAGTCGTGGCGTTGTGTGGTCCGCGAGATCAGCATCAGGTTTGGCAAGCCCTGCCTTCGGCGACACCCGAAAACCGCTACTTCGGGTTTTCGCACGTCCTGGACGGGGGTTGGACCGGCGACCACTACTGCCGCAGCTGGGAATTGTTGGGGATGCACAAGTTCGGCCCGATCGTGAACGTCGATCAGGCGTCACCGCCGTACTCCAACACCCGTCGGCTGATCACGGATTTCGATGTCGGCGGCGACGCGGGCCGTGCTCACAGCAGCGTCCAGCCGGGCAGCCGAGCCTACAAGAACCCGGCCGACGGTTCGTTCATGCACGAAGCCGTCTGGCGTTACCTCTACACGCACCCCGTCGATCAAGTCGGTGAAGCGACTCCGCCGGATGAGAGCTGCGATAAAGAGCAGCGACAGTGAGCCGGCGATCAAAAGAACCGCGCCAGCGTCTTTTCGCTCGGTTTCGGGGTGACCAAGGACACCACGATCATCGTCACCAGCGAACTGGCCAACATCACGACGACCGGCATGATCTCGTACTCTTCACCACCCAGCGGCAACTTCAACACGAACGTTCGCAACGCGTCTTGCTCCAGTGCTTGATAGAACAATACGCTCCAGCTGACGATCGCCGCACAGATTCCGCTGATCGCACCGGCTGCCGACAGGCCACGCCAATAGAGCGCGGCAAAGACGATCGGGAACAGTGCACTGAATCCGCTAAAGCACCAGACTCCCATCGCAAACACGCTCTTCACGTTGCCCAGGCTGAGCAGATAGGTGATCGCGACGATTCCGATGATGAACAATCGGGTGTAGAGCACCTGTTGAGCATCGGTGACGTTTTCTTTGCCCTTGTAATGCGTCAGTACGTCGTTGGTGAAGATCGTGCCGATGCAGAGGAACTGGCTGTCCAGGCTGCTCATGATCGCCGCCAAGATCCCCGCGGCCAACAAGCCACCGAGCACTTTGCCGGTTTGCGTCTTGACCAGGAACGGCAAAATCGTGTTCGGATTGCTCGGTAGCGGTGGTTTCGCCGGAATCAAATCGCCCGTCGCCCAAATGCCGACCAGCACGCAGGGCACCCAAACGATCATGATAAAGATCGGGTGACAGATCACCGGAACCTTAAACGTGTTGGCGCTTTTGGCGGTCATCCAGTGTTGGAACAGGTGGGGGAACATGCCCACCGAGAGCGGAATCAGCAGGTACGTGAAAAACTTCGTCTTGCTCATCTCCATCCGCGTGATCTTTTCTTCCGGGACCGATTCGGCCAACGCGTTCAGGTTCGCCATCAAACCGTCTTGCCCGCCCAAACGTGACGCGATGACATAAAACGTGACCACGCCCAGGATCATGAACACGATCGTCTGCAGCGTGTTGGCCCAGGTGGTCCCACGCATGCCGCCAAAGAACACGTAGACCAGCACCACCACGCAAATCACCAGCGATCCCAGCCACGGCGGAACTCCACCGTTGAGTGCGATGATCGGATTGCCGTCCGGCGTGTAGGCCTGAAACATCTCCAGGTTCGGTGCCAGGCCAGCGGTCAACGATTGGATCACCGTTCCGCTGCTGATCACACCGATCAACAGGTAGGGCACCACCAGTCCGACCAGGATCGGAAACAGCAGCAAACCGATGAAGTCGCTTTCGAGCCGATCGCGAAAGAATTCGATTTGCGTCGTGTATTTGTGTCGCCGCGCGAATTTCCAAACCTTGACGCCGATCAAGAAGAAACACAGCGAGTGGATGATGCCGCTGCTACTGGCCAGCATCCCGTAGACGCCGATGCCTTCCTTGAAAGCTTCGCCGCTGCTGCCGACCAACGCGAACGCCGTCATCGTCGTCCCGAACAGACTCATCAACAACAGGAATGGGCCGATCGAATGGCTGGCGACCTGGTAGTCTTCTTTGGTGCCCTTGAACAGTCGACTCGACGACAGCCCGAGCAGCAGCAACAAACCCAGGTAGATCAGGATGATGATTAATTGGGGGAGTCCTGGATGGTTCACGATGCCGCCTCCTCGGTTGAAGAGACGTCGCCGTTTTCATCCACTTCGTCGGGAAGCGGCCAAGCGATCACCGTTGCCAACGCCCAGGTCAAACTGGCTCCGATCGAGATACAGGCGTGCCAAAACAAGCCGATCGGCATGAAACCGAACACCAGCGTGTCATCGGTCCAAAACCAGTTGTCCTGGTGCAGTATCAGCAACAACACCACCAACGCGGCAATGATCCACATGCCGTTGGATTTCTGAGTCGTGGAACTCGTCATTGAATATCCGATCGAAAGTCGTTTTCTGAGGCGGGAAACGGGGTGGGCGAGCCCAAGAGTGTACTCCGTCAGCCAGGGTCGCTGGTAGTCGGGGCGAAATCGCCGATTCGGCCTGCATCCGGCCCGCAGCCACCCGCGAGAGAGGCTTCTAGCCTGTCATCCATCCACCAGTGGGATAGGCTTCCAGTCGGCCGCTCCGCCAATCCCCGCACCTATCCCGCCGGGACAGGTCTGTTATTCTCGGATAATCCTGCAACCGAACGAACAACACCCCACGACAGACCCTGTACCCCACGAACGACTCCGTGCAATCGACCCACGATCTCATCGCCACCTGCGCCTTCGGACTCGAAGCGATCGTCCGCCGAGAGTTGGAAACCCTCGGCATGGAGGCTTCGATCGGCGAATCTGGGCGGGTGCACTTTCGCGGCGACCTGGAAACCGTCGCCCGGGCGAACCTGCAGTTGCGCTGCGCCGACCGCGTGTTGCTTCGCGTCGCCGAGTTTCCTGCCGCGGATTTCGACGCCCTGTTCGAAACCGTTCGCGCGATCCCGTGGGGGGATCTGCTGCCGATCGACGCCGCATTTCCCGTCACCGGGCGGTCCATCAAATCACAACTTTCCAGCGTCCCGGCGTGTCAGCGGACCGTCAAACGCGCCGTCGTCGATGCCATGATGCGCGATCATGCGACCACGACGTTGGATGAAACGGGCCCCCCGTTCAAAATCGACATCGCGCTGCTGAAAGACGTCGCGACGGTGACCATCGACACGACCGGCCGCAGTCTGCATCGCCGGGGGTATCGCACCGATATCTCACAGGCCCCCCTGAAAGAAACGCTGGCCGCGGCAATGGTGCTGCTCAGCTTTTGGAAACCCGACCGTCCGTTGTTGGACCCGTTTTGTGGCAGCGGCACCATTCCGATCGAAGCGGCACGCATCGGGCACAACATCGCGCCCGGCATCGATCGCGAATTCATCTTCGAATCCTGGCCCACCGTCCCGCCGACGCTGTTGCCGGATCTGCGCAGCGAAGCGCGGGCCGCACAAGTCGATTCGATCGAGGAACGGATTCTGGGCAGCGACATCGACGGACGCGTCCTCCGCGCGGCTCGTGACAACGCCGCCCGCGCCGGCGTCGCCGATTCGATTCACTTTCAACCCGGCGATGCACTGAAACTGACCAACCGACGTCGCTTCGGCTGCCTGATCACCAACCCGCCCTATGGCCAACGTCTTGGCGAAGACCGAGAACTCGACACGCTGTACCGATCGCTTCCCGAAGTGCTGCGTGGGTTGCCAACGTGGTCGCACTACTTTCTGACCGCCTATCCGAATTTCGAGGCCGCGGTGGGGCGACAGGCCGACCGGCGCAGGAAACTCTACAACGGCCGGATCGAATGCACCTACTATCAGTTCCATGGCCCCAAACGCGTCGTCGGCCAGCAGGTTGC
>NZ_JBFHKV010000097.1:0-13468 GCF_041595215.1 Stieleria sp.
ATGCGTTGGATCGCTCCCATCGCGCCGCTGGGATCGGTGATCCGCTCGGTCACCTCTTGAGAATCAATTCCGCCGTACAAGATGTTCAACTGCGCTTCACGATCGGTTAAACGTCCCCATTTTTTGCCGAAGATCGCCATCAACTTTCGCTCCAACTGTTCGGGAGTCAGCAAACGGACCAGTCCAACGTCGTCCAGTTCGGCCCGACGTCGTGGGGCGTCTTCCTCAGTCGCCAGGCCATCGGCTCGATAGAAATCCGAGTGAATCCATTCCTTGAAGGCGACTTTCAGATTGAAATCCGCCTCGATGAAGCGATCTGCGATCCGTTCGATTTCCTTTCGTTGGACTCGATAGGCGCGATATTTTGGCGAATACATCGGGTCGTCAATGTCCTCCGGCGGCGACAGGGGCTGACGTCCCGACAAGATGTACCAGACGTGTTCAACCATGGCGGTGGCGAATCGCGGATCACGGGCCATTCGCTGACCCAACCACTGCAAAGCGCGCCAGCGCTCTTCCGGCGGCAACGCTTCCTGCCCCCATCCCGGCGCGAACATGTCTTCGTACCAGCCCTCTTTGCGTGGCCCATAGACCCCTTTGGCGTCGACGACGTAATAATCCTGAAACAGACCCGCGACCGGGTCCATGATCTTGTGGCACACGACACAATCAGACGCCTGCATTGTCGGCACGTCGTACTCGGCCGTGATCGCTGCGGCATCGCTCGTCCGCGGTGCCAACTCCAACAGGTCGACACCCAAGAAGTGCTGGAAAAACATCCGTACGCGCAGCCGATTTCGATTGGTTTCGGTCGTCGGATAACGCATCAGGTATTGGAACGAACTGAGCAGACCGGAGTGGGGATAAAAGCCGGTTTTCGATTCCTGGACCTTGCCGTTTCGAGACGTCAGTGCGGGGATTTTCGTGGGGACGAATTCGAACGGATCATCGGTGTCCTTGAATTTGTCGCGGACCTGTTCAAAAACGCCATAGCCCCTGGACGTGTAGGGAGACACCATTGTGTAGTCGGCGGTGACGATTTCCGTGAACGGCCGGTCGTTGCCGACGATGTATCGAATCAATTCCAGCGGCTCACGAAGCATCGCTTCGCGATAATCGCGGACCAATTTCGTGTACGCGATCATCTCCGGGTGTGAGTACTTGAGTTTTTCATCCGATTTGCGATCGCGGTTCGGGTCGAGTTCCTGATACCACAATCGCGATTTGAAGTGCTCGTACGAGAGCGCTCCTTCGGCGACCCCGTCGTACCCTCGCGTCAACAGAGTATCATTGAAGGCTTCTTGGAGACGTTCGTAGAACGCGTCTTCGCGCATGACGTCGTCCAGGATGGGGCTTAAGGCTGACAGCCCTTCGGTTTCAACCTTGGAAAGCTCTTCGTGCGAAGGAAGGCGGCCGACCAAGGACAAGGTCACGCGACGCAACAATTGCCGAGACGACATCATCACCAATCCGTCAAAAAACGGAACCGGATCGTCGTCGACTTCGGACGGCAGTGGATCGGGTTTCCCATTGAGGCGACGAACGAATCGCTGTAAGACTCGATAACCGGTCGAGCCCGCTTGCAGGACTTCTCCGCCGCCGTGATCCAGGCCGCCGACCACCTTTTGCAACAGGCGTGATTCGCCATCGACGTCAGCTTCGAGTTGGTCTTCGAATGCAAGGCGATTCTTACGAAGGACGGCATCGCGCCGAGTGCGATCCCGATCGGGGTCCTGCAGCACAAAGGCACTCTCGGATGCATCGCCAGAGGCGTTGTGGCATTTCAAGCAAGTTCGTTTGCCGACTTTTTCCCAGACTTCGTCGGCGAACCATCGATCGGCAACGAAACACGCCGGTCCGTCTTGGTCGGTCGCAGCGACACATGAAGTGATCCCTACCGTGAACCGCAACGTGGCAATCATTGTGCCGATCAACAGCATCCTGAAAAACACGGGATCGGGAAGAAATGGTTTCATTCGAACACCTGTCTGTGCAATCGCCGACACCTACACCCCGATACTAGGTTAATCATTCAAGCCCGGTCATCGTGCCGCTGCCGGTCCCGAACGTGTCGGTTTCCATGCCCAGTCGTTGCAGCATGGAGACAAACAGGTTGGGCAGTGGGTAATTGTTGTCGCGGTCAAACGCCAAGTGTTGTCCGTGACGGAATCCACCGCCGGCAAGCAGCATCGGCATGTTCTTTGTATCGTGGCTGCTGGCGTTTCCCAAGTTCGAACCGAACAGCACCATCGTCGAATCGAGCAGCGATCCTTCCTCCTCCGTACTCTCCTGCAGTTTCTTCAGGAAACCACGGAGCTCCTGGATCAGCGCAGATTCGACAAGCGTTAGCTGAGCGATTTTGTCCGGGTCTTTGCCGTGATGCGACAGGTTGTGATAATCGGCGTCGACACCGGGAATCACGGGGACCGCGTTCATTCCGGAAATGTTGTACGTCAGGAAACGCGTCGAATCAGTCTCCAGTGCCAGATGCATGACGTCGTACATTAGCCGCATGCATTCCACAATCTTTTTGCTGTCCGGTTCGTCGCGCGGCGGTTTTGCATCGACGTGTGGCTTAGGCTTTTGTTCCCAGGCTTCGGCTTTGGCCAATCGCCGCTCGGCTTCCCGAACGGCTTCGAAATACTGGTCTAATTTCTCGCGGTCGCGACCGGTCAGGTTTCTCTGCAGGCGTTTGGTTTTCTCGATCACGACATCCAGAACACTTTGGCCATCTTGCAATCGTTGCATCTGCCTGGCTTGCTCGTCTGCTTTTCCGGCGAGAAACAGTTTTCGGAAGACGAACGACGGTCGCGTCAGCGTCGGGATTTCGACACCGCTCCGCGACCACGACAGTCCCGGGCCGGAACTGCTCAATGAAAGCGACGCGAAACGTGTTTCACTGCCGAACTGGGCCGCAGCCAATTGGTCCAACGAAATCGTGTTGCGAAATCCCGCGCTGTTGGGATGGGGCGCGCAGGTCAGGTAGGACTTGTAGGACGAGTGTCCGCCGCCGACTTCGGGATGCGACACGCCCGAGATCACGGTGAAATGATCTCGAAACTCGGCCAACAACTTCAAGTAGGTTGGCAACTGATAGTCGCGGCCCGATTGCTGCGGAATCATGTTGGGGGCGTGCAGGCCAAGCCCGACGTCGATCGCAACGATCCGCCGTCGCGGACGTTTGGCCGCAGCGGCGGAGGTCGTAGATTCGAAAAACGGCAGTGCCAAGGCCACGCCGCAGCCGCGCAGGATCGTTCGGCGGTTTGGTTGTGTCATGGTTTTTGAAAGGTGGGGTGTTGCACGATGGCGTGGATCAGCGAACGGAAACCGTAGTTCTGGCGGCGTGCTTGAGCGACGATGTCTTCGACCGAGCGGCGGTCGGCAAATCCTATCTTACGCCCCATCGCGTACGTCATCACTTTGCCGGCCAGATTTCGGGCCAGCTGATCGGGGTGCGCGGCCAGGATCCGCTTGAAGTCGTCGACGCTTTGGATTGTTTGCCCATCCGGCATCTCCGCCGTCGCATCCACGGGCAATCCCATCCGGTACCGCACCCAGGCATAGGTGAACGGCGCTTGCTTCAGATTTGGTCGTTTCGCGTCCGGTGACATCGTTCGGTACTGATCGCGATAACCGCCGATCGGATCAAAACACTCCAGTGCGAATCCGGGAGGGTCGATCTGGCGATGACAGGCGGCACACGATTGAACGTCGCGATGTTTGGCCAGCTGTTCGCCAATGGTCGTCGCGCCACGAATATCCGGTTCGATCGATCCGACATTGTCCGGCGGTGGCGGCGTCGGCTGACCCAAGATGTTTTCCAAAATCCAGGCACCACGCAGCACCGGCGAGGTGTACGTTCCGTTGGCGGTCACCTTCAGCACACTGGCCTGCGTCAACAATCCACCGCGTGGACTGTCCGGTGGCAGCTGGACTTTACGAAACGTCTGACCATCGACACCCTCGATGCCATAGTGACTGGCAAGCCGTCCATTGAGAAAGCTGAATTGCGAATCCACAAAGTTCACGAGGCTGAGATCGTTCGTCAGGATTTCGTCGAAAAACCGTTCCGTCTCCTGCACCATCGAGATCCGCAACAGTTCGTCAAACTCCGGGTACAGATTCGCGTCCGGCTCGGTGAAATCAATCTCGCGCAGATCAAGCCATTGTCCGGTGAAGTTCTTGGTAAAGGCCGACGCCTTGGGCGATGCCAGCAGCCGTTCGACCTGTTGCGCGAGCACGTCGCTCTGCCGCAGTGAACCGTCGTCGGCGAGTCTCATCAATTCGTCATCCGGCATCGTACTCCACAAAAAGTACGACAACCGTGCTGCCAACGCGTGCGGGCTGATCTGTGATGTGCCCGGTTCATTGAGAAACAAAAAGTCGGGCGAGCAGAGGACGGCTTTCAAACTGACCCGCAATGCGGATTCAAAAGACCGACCGTCGGCGAGAGCCGACGAGAATAAATCCAAGTAGGCATCCGCTTCGGTCGGCTCGACCGGGCGTCGAAACGCGAGCGGCAACAACCGCTGCAAGATCTGTTCTGCATCGTCTCGCCCGGCCGATTCAAGTTCGAGATCGCCGAGCAATCGGACGCGTCCCGGCGGCGGCCATTCGTCCAGGGGACCTTCGATCACGATGTCGCCGATTTCGATTCCCGGTTCGGGCCAGGTGTCGGCGTCTTTTCGCGTGTCGCGCGTGCCGTAACATTTCGGCTGAAAGGTGCCTCCGTCTTCCACCAAACGATCGGTAAATTCGATGGTCGTCCACTGTCCGGGCGCGACGTCATAGTACCCCACCAGGTGACGTTCAGCGCGATTGACAATTGTATCGCCACCATAGATTCGCAACGTGACCGGTTGGTCACTCTGTACCGCCCGGACCCGCATGGTGCCGCGATAGGTTCCCGCGGGGGCACGCAAACGCGCGAAGTTCACCAGGTTTGTGGGGCAATAGCCCGACTGGAAAATCACCAAGCCGTCGTCGGTGCGGCGAAACATCTTGCCGATTTGGTTTTCCAATTGCGGACGGCCCCGCCAGTCCACTTGTTCGAGCAGGTTCGTTTCGTGGCGAATCCCCTTGGGTGGAGCACTGCTGCCAAACACGGCATCGAGCACTTGATCGGCGGCTTCCAAGTAGGCGGCCATCGCTTCGGCGGAAACCGCCAGGCCTTCGCCCACGGTGTCGAATCCGCCCGTCGAGGAATCGTCGGGCAATCCATTCACCGTGACTTGGATTTGAAACAGATCAGACACGGTGTTTTGGTATTCGTGACGATTCAAACGCCGCAGCACCACATCGCTGCGGCGGGTTTCGGCCGCGACCAATTCATTCGCCAGCGCTGTGGTGAAGGCGGCCGACTCGCGAGCATCCGGTGTCGCTTCATCGGCCGGTGGCATTTCGCCGGCAACGACGCGATCGTGAACGCGAATCCAGCGCCGCGCCGTTTCTTCGCTGGAAAGATCAAAGTCCAACCGGTCGAAGCTGAAATCGCCCTCGGGGGATTCGCCGGCGTGGCAACCGACGCAATGGGCTTCGGTGAACGCGGCCCAGTGGGGCGGTGTTTCGGCCCGCCCCGCGGCGTCGATGATCGACAGGCCCGAAACCATGGCAATAATTAACAGTATTCGTCTCATAATTGCCAATTCTAACGCCTTGTACGGTGCCCTGCGCGTCGCTCGGTTCTGATCAAAGGGGGCGCGTCATAGCCAAGGCCGGTGTCATCGCCTGATGCCGAGGATTGAATGTGCGTTCATTCGTCATGGTTCATGGTCCATCGCATGACTTGAGAGCGGTCGGTTCGAAAGGGGGTGGGTGTTACCTCTGTAGTGAGGCTGTTGCAAGCTGATAATGTAGCGCATCAGGTTGCATCGACACCCATTGAGCCGATAGCGCTGGTGCTTTGTTTCATTCACCGAGCCGATCGAGATGCTTTACACAGGGTTGAAAGAATGAACATCCTGGTCAGCAGCGAGCGAGCAACAAGTGTGGTCGTGGTGTTTTCCTGGGTGTGGCGTTGCCGTCTGGCGATCACCGTTTCGCACCGGAAGTCGGGGGTTTTAGGGTGATTGTTAAGCGGACTGCGATTGCCTTCTGGGCGACAGTCGTCGGCGACGCCTGATGCTCCGGCGGGTTGTCGCCAGCCTGGGGGGCAATTGGTCGTGTGGGACTTCTCTTGCTATAAGCTTAAGAGAATCTTTTTTTCCTTTTAACGTCTTTTAAGACGCGAACGATAATGTCTGATAATGTAGGCTGAGCAAATCATTGATTGCAGTGTTGTTCAGTTTGATGTGAACGCATGCAATCATCTTGTCTTCTTCATTCCCCCACAGACAATTCACCGATGGCGAAAAAAGCAAACAAGCAAGAGAAAGTAATCGACTACTTGAAGAAAAACCCCGGCGCGACGATCGCGGTCACCGCCAAGGCATGTGGGGTTTCCGTACCAACCGTCTCGGCGGCGAAACGAAAAGCCGGCATGACGAAGCGTTCGGCCAAGGCTTCGGCCATTCGCAAGGCGACCAAGTCGAGCGGCGGATCGGTCATCGATCGTCTGGAGCCGGCGATTCAGCTGATCCAGGCATGCGGTGACGCAAACAAGGCGAAAGCGGCGATCGATGACGCTGCCCGCGTTCTAGAAATCGCCCGCAAGTAAAGTGGGGTAAGCATCCTGCTTGCCACCCTCGCCGGCTCTGCCGGCGGCCAGCAGGCGAGAGCCTCCATGACAGTCTGTTCCCAGGCGAAGCCTGGGAACACGGGCGGCGAAGTAATCATATCGGCGCCTCCACGGACTCATTCGCTCGCCGCTCAGACCCTTGACATCATGTAAAGCATCTCGCGGCAAATCTGCCGTGATCGCTGGTCATAGACGCCGGCCTCGTCCGCCGTGTCGTCGGCAACCTTGGGATCTTCGTAACGGATCGGCGCCCTTAACTCGCATCCCCGCACGATCGGGCATGCCTCGTCTGCACTCGAACAGGTCATCACGGCCGCGTAATCGGCGGTCGGATTGGGAGCCTGATCAAAGACCTTCGAAAAACATTCCAGCGGTTCCGTTTCGTCTGAATACCGCACGCGGTAGGTCGGGTTGTCTGCCCCGGCATGGTCGACGTCGACCACAAAGCCACTTCGCCGCAGCGAATCAACGACTCGGGCGTTCATCGCCGTCGCTTCGGTTCCGCCGGAAAACGTCGTGACTCCGTCCAAGCCATGGGCATCCGCGGCCACTTTGGCCCAGATCTGGGAAAAGTGACTTCGTCGCGAATTGTGGGTGCAAATAAAGGTCAACTTCGCCGCTCCCGCGACATCCAACCGCCGGCGAACGTAGGCGGAGACTTCTTCAAGTTCCTTCTTTCGCGACTCGGGGATTTGGTCAAATTCCGTCTTTCGCTGGTCAATAAAGCGAGACAGTTCAGGATACAAACTGATACCTTTCATATAACTCACGTGCCATTAGTTGATTGTGTTATTAGTAATACTTCTTTTGTTCATCATGCAGGCCGCTGCTACCGGCTCATCGCGTCGATGTTGAAGGAGCGTTTGGGCATCAAACGCCAGCGTTTCGCAATACGAAGCGCCGCCGCGAGGTGATCACGGGGAAGCAGTGCCCGCCGTCGAAACGAGAAAAAGCTCGCGAAGCCCTTCGACGCCGGTGGGCGGCGATGCCTGCCAGGGAAGGATCGTGGTTTGCTTGGCGTGCTGGGAGACAACTTCTTGGATAAAGACGCCTTCGCTCGCTTGCCGGCTCCGCAGAACAGGATCGCTCAACTGTAGCGGATCAAGTGACTGGTTGATCACCCAAGCAAACGGTTCAATCTCGGCGCGCCGAAGGTCGTCCTGTAGGTGGGCGGCTTCGTGCACAGGGGTCGACTCGGGTAGCGTGACGACCAAGACCTTTGTGTAGTTCGGATCGCGCAGCCGAGGTAGCAGCTTTTCAACCGACTCGGGCATCTCGCTGGATTGGCGCGTCACTTCGCGGTGGTAGGCGAGTGCGGAATCGAGCAGCAAGACCGTGTGCCCGGTGGGTGCCGTGTCGAGCACCACGATACGGTCTTCCCCTTCAGCCACCGTTTGGGCGAAGGCTCGAAAGACGGCGATCTCTTCGGTGCACGGGGAACGCAGGTCTTCCTCCAGCAACGCTCTCCCCTGCTCGTCCAGTTCGGCTCCGGCGGTGCGCATCACTTCCTCGCGATAAGCACGGATTTCTTCTGCCGGATCGATGCGACTGACCGTCAGGCCTGCGATCTGGTCGGCCGCCATCGTCGCGGCGACATGGGCGGCCGGATCGGTGGTCGACAAATGCACGGCGAATCCCTTTTCCGCCATTGCAACGGCGATGCCGGCGGCCACCGTGGTCTTGCCGACGCCGCCCTTGCCCATCGTCATGATGACCCCATGGCCCTGTGCCGACAAAGCATCGATCAACGCATCGGTCGCAAGCGTCGCGTCGGTCTCTCGGCCTTGTGCGGAATCGTTTACGGACGTGATGATCGATGCGGCATCGGCCGGATGCGTGGTGCTCAACTGCCGCAGCGCATCGATGCCGATGAAGCCGCGCCCGGCCAGTGGAACCGACGTGCGATCGAGACCCTCCAGCCCCGCTGGCATCGCTGCGATGGCTTGATCGCAACGGGATTGCATCGCCGCGGCGATCGGGTCCGACGCATCGCTGGCTTGGAACACGCCATTGACCACAAGGTGCTGATTGGTCACGCCCAGCGTCTGGAGTTCGCTGCTGGTACGATCCGCCTCTCGCAATGCCGATATCTCGGGGCGCGTGACCAAGACCAGCGTCGTCCGTTGCCGATCGCTGAGCGCGTCGACCGTTTTTCCGTAGAGCGTCTGCTGCGCCTGCAGCCCCGCCAAGGGGCCCAGGCACGACGTTCCCGATGTGTTGGTTTCCATGAACCCCGACCAGGCCGACGGCAGCGTCAACAGTCGCAGCGTATGGCCGGTCGGTGCGGTGTCGAAGATGATGTGATCAAAGTCTGCGGTCGCCTGCTCGTCACCGAGCAGTTTGGCAAACTCATCAAAAGCGGCGATCTCAAGCGTGCAGGATCCCGAGAACTGCTCTTCCATGCTCTGGATCGCGGCGTCTGGTAGCACGCCCCGGTAGGGAGCCACCATGCGCTCACGGTACTCCCGAGCGGCCTGTTCCGGATCGATGTTCATGGCCTGTAAGTTGGCCACCGAGCCGACCGCAGTCGGCTTGTTGCTCAGCTGCGTTGCCAGCACTTCATCCAGGTTGGACGCCGGATCGGTGGACACGAGCAGCACGCGCAGGCCTCGATCCGCCAACGCGATCGCACTGACACAAGCCATCGAGGTCTTGCCGACACCGCCCTTTCCGGTGAAGAACAGATTCCGTGTCGGTGTCTTTAAAAACTCCATCTCTCTCTCCTGATTGGATCCTTAGCAGCAACCGGTGTCGCCACAGCAACCACCGGAACCTGCCACCGGAAGCGTCCGCGCGGGTTTGAGCGACGTCCCCGTCCACAACGCCAAATTTTCACGGCTCGGGTAATCGCTGCGACTGACGATCCGGCCATCGACATAGATCAGCGGCAAGCAATCGACGCCTTCACGACCAAGCATTTCTTGAACCGCCGGGTTGTTTGCAAACGCGGTCGCATCTTGGGCAAGGTTAAAACGTTGGACCTCATGGCCCTGGGCCGTCAACCAGTCCAAGTCCGCGGCAAACTTGGGCAACACGGGATCCACCTGGGGGCCACAGACTCCGGTGCTGCAGCACATGGCGCGGTCGTAGATTTGAATCGTACTCATTGGAAAGCCTCCACGGGAAAAAGTTATCGACTATCGATGATCGGCGAACGATCAGGCAAAAAAAAACGGTGTCAGAGGGCGGCGACCCACTGCTTGAGTTGCTCGAGTCGTTCGGGATTGACGCAGTAACAGACCTTCGGGCCGTCGACTTCGCCCTGGATCAACCCCGACTCCTTGAGGATTTTCAAGTGTTGCGAGACGGTCGACTGGGCCAGCGGCAAGCAGTCGACGATTTCGCCACACATGCACGCATCGCGTCCGATCAACAGACGCACGATCTGCACCCGGGCCGGGTGCGCGATCGCCCACGCCAGCTTCGCCAGCTCTTCCGCCATCGGATCCGCTTTCAGCTTCACCGATGAGGTATCGCATTTCTTCTTGGACTGTTTTTTAGCCATCGAGTTTCATCCGCTTTAACGTATATCGTCGATCAACGATTGAATCTTAAGCGGCATTTCCGACTCGGTCAAGTGCGCGCGGAGATTTTCGTTTTCGTCGTGGCGCACCCGGGGGCGACCGGTCTGGCATTTCACCGGTTAGCGGAGCGGCGTGGGCCCAATACCGCTAAGGCGAAATTGAGGGGTGCCGCTCGCGCTCGCGCGAACCGGCTGATGTCAACTGATGATCAGCCGTTTAACGCTAGCCTGCGGGCCTTGCGCTGGTCAAGACCTTGTCGATTGAGCGGTATTGGGCTCGTGCCCTGTTGCTAACAAACAACACACCACAGGGGTTCGTCGCAGGCCGCGGGCCGTCTGAGGCAGGGTGTTCCCAGGCTGAGCCTGGGAACGACCAGATACCACGCGCTGACGCGTCCCGCGGAGATTGGCCGCTGGCGAATCGTGTTAACGGACCGCCAGTTCCGCCGCACCGCTTCGCTGAGCCGGATCCAGGTCAAAGCGGTCCAGGTTCATCACCTTGCTCCAGGCGGCCACGAAGTCATTGACGAACTTTTGCTGTGCGTCTTCGCTGGCGTACACCTCGGCGATGGCGCGCAGTTGCGAGTTCGATCCAAAGACCAGGTCAACGGACGACGCACGCCACTTGACGTCTCCGCTCTCTCGATCGCGGCCTTCATAGAAATGCTCGCAGATGGCAGACGCCTTCCATGTCGTGCCCATGTCCAAGAGGTTGACGAAGAAATCGTTCGTCAGGACCCCCGGACGCTCGGTGAAGACGCCCAGTTTCAAATTGTCGGCGTTCGCATTGAGGACGCGCAAGCCGCCGACGAGCGCTGTCATTTCCGGAGCGGTCAGCGTCAGCAAGTTGGCGCGATCAACCAACAATTCCTCCGCCGGTCGGTTCAGTTTGTGGCCGAAGTAGTTTCGGAATCCATCAGCCTTGGGCTCCAGCACCGCGAAACCCTCGACATCGGTTTGTTCTTGCGAGGCGTCGGTACGGCCGGGTGAAAACGGAACCTGAACCTCGTGGCCGGCTTGCTTCGCGGCCTCTTCCACCGCGGCGCATCCTCCCAGCACAATCAAGTCCGCCAACGAGACTTTCTTGTCTCCGGTCTGCGCGTCATTGAAGTCTTGCTGGATCTTCTCAAGCGTCTTCAAGACCTTGGCCAGTTCTTCTGGTTGATTGACCTGCCAATCCTTTTGCGGTGCCAGGCGGATCCGTGCGCCGTTGGCTCCGCCACGTTTGTCGCTGCCGCGAAACGTCGACGCCGATGCCCAGGCGGTTTCCACCAACTCCGAGATCGAAAGGCCCGAGTCGAGTAATTGGGTTTTCAATGTCGCGATGTCGTCCGCTTGGATCAATTCATGGTCGACCGCGGGAACGGGGTCCTGCCACAGTTGCGGCTCGGCAACCCAGGGACCGAGGCAGCGGGAGACGGGGCCCATGTCACGATGGGTCAGCTTGTACCAAGCCTTTGCGAATGCCTTGTTGAACTCGTCGGGGTTCTCGTGGAACCGTTTCGAAATCGGACCGTAGATCGGGTCCATCTTCAGCGCCAAGTCGGTCGTGAACATGATTGGTGCGTGGGACTTCGACGGATCATGCGCATCGGGAACGATGCCCTGCGCGGACTCATCCTTCGGCGTCCACTGGTGTGCACCGGCTGGGCTCTTGGTCAATTCCCATTCATAGGAGAACAGATTGTCTAAGTACTCGTGCGACCAAGTGGCCGGCGTGGACGTCCAAGCGCCTTCGAGACCGCTGGTGATGGTGTCTTCCGCGTTACCCTTGCCGAACGTGTTCTTCCAGCCCAATCCCTGCTCTTCCAAGCTGCCGCCTTCGGGTGCGGGACCGACAAACTTGCTCGGATCGGCCGCACCATGCGCCTTGCCCAACGTGTGTCCGCCGGCGATCAACGCAACGGTTTCTTCGTCGTTCATCGCCATGCGGCCGAACGTCTCTCGAATGTCCTTCGCCGCTGCCAGCGGATCGGGTTTGCCGTTGGGGCCTTCCGGGTTCACGTAGATCAGTCCCATCTGCACGGCGGCGAGTGGGTTTTCCAATTCACGGTCACCCGAGTAGCGTTTGTCTCCCAACCATTCAGTTTCGGGACCCCAATAGACATCTTGCTGCGGTTCCCAAACGTCTTCGCGCCCGCCGGCGAATCCCATCGTTTCAAACCCGGCCGATTCGAGGGCGCAGTTTCCGGCAAAGACCATCAGGTCCGCCCAGGAGATTTTTTGTCCGTACTTCTGTTTGATCGGCCAGAGCAACCGCCGCGCCTTGTCGAGGTTGCCGTTGTCGGGCCAACTGTTCAGCGGCGCGAACCGCTGCGTCCCGTAACCGGCACCGCCGCGGCCATCGGCAACGCGATAGGTGCCGGCACTGTGCCAAGCCATGCGTATAAAGAACGGACCGTAGTGGCAGTAGTCGGCCGGCCACCAATCTTGCGACGTCGTCATCAATTCATTGACGTCTTTCTTCAACGCTTCCAGGTCCAGCTTTTTGAATTCTTCGGCGTAGTTGAAACCTTCACCCATCGGATTGCTCTTGAGCGAATTCTGGTGAAGGATCTGCAGGTTCAGCTGATTGGGCCACCAGTCACGGTTGGAGTAGACGCCGGCTGCGGTATGCCGTTGGCTCGGTTCAGGGACGGTGCCCATCACCGGACACTTGCTGATCGCGTTGCTCTGTCCGCCAGACGAGTCGGCGGGCGGAGAATCTTGAGCAAACACGCTGGTGCCGATGCAGAGCGCCGCAACGCCTGTCATCCCACGTGCGAAATGAGTGATCGAAGTCATGAGTTTTCCTGGGGTGGGGGGATTTCGACGCGTGAAACTTCGAATCGTTGGATTCTTTTAGTATGACGATCCGGCTAGTCGAAGGTCTGGAATTCTCGCTTGATCGACTCGATGAATCCAATGCATTCCCGTCATGCCGGTCATGCACGGGGTGCATCAAGGCGATTGATGCTCAAGCGACGACCGCGGACTGTCCTTGAAAAATGGGGCAGACAGCCAGCGGCAGGCCTGCACCCCCCCTGCGTCAGTGGGGAGTGGGGTCAAAAAATGGGCTGGTCAAAAGATGAAACAGCGACGGCTGGATGGGGCTCTCACCGAATCTCTGCGTTGCGTTCTCGCGACGTTGCATGGGGACTTCCCCGGAACCCCATCAGCCCAACTACTGCACCCATTTTTTGACCAACCCATTTTTTGACCAGAAACAGAGCGTCGACTGTATCCGGATCATTCGTCGAGATGCTTGCTTTCACCCGCTGCGCACCTTA
>NZ_JBFHKV010000098.1:0-13210 GCF_041595215.1 Stieleria sp.
CGCTGCCGAATCGATTCAGCAGCAGCGGCAATCGGGACCGGTGTCCATCGAGGTGACGCTGGAACCGAAAGAGCCGGTGATCGGGGACACTCTCACGCTTTCAATCCAAGTGACGGCTGAAAAGGACGTCGAAGTCTTGATGCCTGATTTCGGTGACGCGTTGGATCGTTTTTCGATCGTCGATTTTGCGCCTCGCGAAACGATCGATGATGCGGGGCGAACGGTTGCCAAACAAACCTACCGGCTCGATCCGCCCTCCTCGGGCCGGCACGTGATTCCGCCGATCTTGATCGAATACGTCGACCGCCGCCCCGGCCAGCAACAGGCCCCCGAGGGCTTGGACGCCTACGAAGTCCTGACCGATCGCATTCCGTTCGAGGTCGCATCGGTGTTGCCTGATGACGCGGCGGTTGATCTGAAGCCGCCGATGGAGCGGTTGGCCCCAATCCAACCACCGGCGCCATCACGATGGCCGCTCTTCGTTGCGATTTTGGTACTTGTGCTGGTGTCGCTACCGTTTGTCTGGCGAGCCATCGCGGCGGCACGGCGACGCAAGCGCCGGCGATCGGCCTACGACGTCGCAACGGCGCGACTCGAAAAGCTGTTGCGGGAACCACGATCGACGGGACCACAAATCGATGAGTTCTATGTCGGGTTGTCCTACATCATTCGCAAGTACATCGAAGACCGATTCGAAATGCGCGCGCCCGAGTTGACGACCGAAGAATTCCTCGCGTCGATCGGACAGTCACCGGATTTCTCGGCCGACCACCAAAGCCTGTTGCGCGAGTTTCTTCGCCAAGCCGACTTGGTGAAGTTTGCCCGCGCCCAACCGTCGGGCGACGAGATCGAACGAGCGATCGGCAACGTCCAGCGTTTCCTGGAAGACACACGCGAAAACGCCCCAATGATCAGCGACGAGTCTGCCGAGTCGGACTCCGAGGACGACACGCCGCCGGAAGGTGCAGGGCCGAAACGCCAGATCGAGGAGGCGGCTCATGGGTGAGATCGAACTGCGTGACCCCGCGTTTCTGCTGCTCGCACTGCTGGCCCCCTTCGTGTTTTGGCTGGCCCGCCACAACCCGTCGCGGATCCGTTACTCCTCGGTCGCGATCGTCGAGGCCGCACCACGATCGCTGCGGGCGAGATTGGCGGGACTGCCCGCGCTGCTGATGGCGTTGGCGGTGTTACTGATATCCGTGGCGTTGGCGGGACCGCGGACGCCTGACGCGGAAACGAAGGTCAGCCGCGAAGGCATCGCGATCATGATGGTGCTGGACCGCTCGGGATCGATGCAAGCCCGCGACTTGGTCCAAGACGATTACAGCGTCGATCGGTTGAGCGTGGTCAAGGATGTCGTTCGCGGTTTTGTCTTGGGCGAAGGCGAGTCGGCCGGAGAAGGGCGTCCCGATGACACGATCGGATTGATCGCTTTTGCGGGCTACGCCGACAGCCTCTGTCCGCTGACGTTGGACCACGGCAATCTGACGACGATGGTCAATGATCTGGAAATCGTTTCGACGCGTGAAGAAGACGGCACGGCGATCGGAGACGGGTTGGCGTTGGCGGTCGAGCGGCTGCGGCGGAGCGACGCCAAGTCGAAAGTGGTGATCATGCTGACCGACGGGGCTCACAACGCCGGGGTCGTCGATCCAAAACAGGCGGCGGAGGTCGCTGCGGCGAGCGACGTGAAAGTCTATTGCATCGGTGCGGGAACCCAGGGGCGGGCGCCGTTTCCCGTCCAGGATCCCTTCACCGGTCGGACCGAATTACGGCTTTTCGATGTCGATCTGGATGAAGACACGTTAAAAATGATTGCCGAGACCACGGGCGGTCGCTATTTCCGCGCGACCGACCGCGAATCGCTCGGTGAAGTGTACACGGAGATCGACGCATTGGAGCGAACCAAGGTGACCGAGTTTCGCTACTTGCAATACGACGAACACTACCGATCCTTCTTGCTCGCCGGTCTGTTGATGGTCGGCGTCGCGGCAACTTCCAAAGCCAGTTTGTTCAGGACACTTCCGTAAGATGTCGGATTTTCGATTCGCAACGCCAGGTTGGTCAGCGGCCCTGTGGGTCGTCTTGGCAACCGTCATCACGCTGCTCTACCTGGAGCAGCGACGTGGTGATGCGCTGGCGCGATTCCTGTCGCCTGTCATGCAACCGCGACTGGTCTCACGTTCGTCGTTGATGCGTCGCTCGATGACGACATTGCTGTTGGGACTCGCATCGGTTTGTTTTGTCCTAGCATTGATGCGACCGCAATACGGATTGACCTACGTCAAAGCGCCACGCGTCGGTGCGCAGATCATGTTTTGCCTGGACGTCAGCAAGTCGATGCTGGCCGAAGACGTCGCGCCGAACCGACTGGAACGCGCCAAAGCCGACATCACCGACTTGCTGACGTTCTTGGATGGGGATCAAGTCGGATTGATCGGGTTTGCCGGACGGGCGAGTGTGCTGTGCCCGCTGACACCGGACTACGGCTTTTTCAAATTGGTGCTCGACGGTGCCGGTCCCAACAGCGTCGGTCGCGGCGGCACGCGATTGGAAGAACCTCTTCGCAAAGCCTTGGATGGATTCCGTTCTGAAAGCGATGTCTCGCGCGTCGTGTTTCTGATCACCGATGGCGAAGACCACGATTCGCACCCGTTGGACGTGGCCAAGGACGCGATCGAACGCGGAATCAAAATCGTCGCCGTCGGCCTGGGCGATGAAGCGGGCAGCGAGATTCGCATCACCGATCCACGAACGGGCGTGCAACAGCAGGTGCTCGATGCGGACAACCGTCCCGTCGTCACGCGTTTGGACGGAGAAACACTTCGCGAACTCGCCCTGGCAACCGAAGGCGTCTATATCCCCGCGGGAACGGGAAGCCTGGATCTGAAATCGATCTACGACGCCCACATCCAGCCGCTGGTCCGCGGAGAATTGTCCACCGAGGGTCGCGCGATCCGGCGTGATGCGTTCCAGTGGCTGATCCTGGCCGGGCTGATCCTGCTGGTCGCCGCCGTCGTCCTGGGCCACCGCCGCGCCGCCGATGCGATCGCACAACCCGACGGTCTGCCGGACGGAAAGCGGGAAGCAGCGCGGCAAGCAACGCGGAACGATGCCGCCGCCAAGGTCGCGTTGATGCTGCTGATCACAGCGATGCTGTCTCCCGGCACCGCGGTCGCCGACCAAACCGAAACCGATCAATCCGAACCGGCGATCGCTCCAGCGGACAACGCGTTAGACAACGCGGCGACCGATGGCGACGCAGTCCCGATCGTCGACGCCGACGAACCGATGGACGCTCGGGAGAGCTACAACCGAGGACTCGATCGGCTGAGTGGCGATTTGGATGAAGCCGAACGTTTGCTCAGCCAGGCCCGTCGAGAAGCCGGTAGCGACGGTGAAGTTCGGTTTCGGGCGACATACAACCTGGGCTGGGTGGAAATCAACCGCGCCGATGCAGTCATTGAAGAAGAACCCGAACAGGCGCTCCAACATCTGCAACGAGCCGCGGGGTGGTTCCGAGACGCGATCCGATTGCGCAGCGACGCCGACGACGCACGTCACAATCTGGAAGTCGTTTTACTGCGAATCACGCAACTCCGCGATCAACTGATGAAACAGGACGATCAAGACCTGACGACCCAATTGGACGCCTTGATCGCCGCACAACGCCAGACCATCAGCAATCTCCGCGGGCTCGTCCAACAGATCGCCGAAAGCGACGACCCGAACATCGCCGATCAGTACCGAACTTCGTTTCAACGACTGGCCATCGATCAACGCGTCGCGCTGTCGGACCTGCAAGGTCTGGTCGAACAGGCCGCTGGCGAATTGGAAACATTGGAATCCAAAGCGGAATCCGAACGAACACCGGAAGAAAACATCCGCATCGCGCAACTGGTCAGCCTGTTGAGCTACCTGAACCAGGGCAGCCAACGGATCGGTCAATCTCGCAGCCAACTTCGTCGCCGCCAGGCATCACGCGGGTTTCGCCGCGCCGCGACGGGATTGAACCAATTGAAACGTGCCCGCGATCAACTGCGCCAGCCGCTGGAAATCTTGGACGGACTCTCGCGTGACATCGCCGAGACGGCACAGCACACCGCACTCAAGGCGATGGAAAGCCAAGGGATCGGCGGACAAGACGATTCACCTGTGATCCCCCGTTGGATCGATCAAGAGTTCTTAGCCGACGCTCAAGCCGATCTGACCGGCCGCACCGAAGAGCTGACCAACCGGCTGGCGGCCGGCCTGGACAGCACATCCCAAGACGATGCAGCAGCCGACATCGACGCCGAGCAACAAGCGTTTTTTGAGAAACTCAGCCGGGCAATGCCGCACCTGAATGCGGCCACCGATGCGTTGAAGACCGCGGACGAGAAAATTGCCTTCCCCGATTACGCCGCCGCAAGCGAACAGCAAGTCAATGCGATCAAAGAATTGCAACGGGCACGGGAACAGTTTGCGGACTTGAAAACCCTGATCGAATTGGCCTACGCCGGTGAACAGGAAATTGGTGCTGCGTTGGCGGAACTGGTCGGCCAACCGGAGACGGCTGAATCACCGGCTTCCGAATCAGCAGCTTTTGAATCACCGTCCGCCGAAACGCTGCCCCCCGAAGCCGCGAAACAGCTCGTCGACTTCATCAGCGAGCGTCAGGCGGAAAACCTGCGACGCATGCAACGGTTGCGAGACGAGATTGTCGCCGAGACCGCCAAAGCTCAAGCCTCGCAAGACGAATCCGCCGAACAAGAATCGGCCGATCCAGCAAGCGATGAACCGTCTCAGGAGATGCAACGACTCACCCTTGCGATGCAACTGGCCGAACGTGCGAGCGAACAGATGAACGCCGTCGTCGCGAATTTACCAGACGAGAACGCCGGCAAGCCCGCAGAGCCGCCCCTGGTAGCGGAAGGGCGCAAGCCCTCCGGTCCCCCACAGACCCCGCCTTCCACAGATCCGCCCCTGGTAGCGGAAGGGCGCAAGCCCTCCGGTCCCCCACAGGCCCCGCCGTCCACAGATCCGCCCCTGTTAGCGGAAGGGCGCGAGCCCTCCGGTCCCCCACAGGCCCCGCCCTCCGAAACGCCGCAACCCTACGCACTCTCCCAAACCCATGCCGAAGCCGCCATCGAGACGCTGCAGGATCTTCGTCGCCTGTTCTTCTCGATCGTCGAACACCTGCGAGAAACCGCGCAGCGTCAGGCCGGGATCAACGACGAAACCGAGCAAATGGCTGCTCTGCAATCAGAATCAGAAACGGACTCCGAACGCCAGCGCGCCGATGCAGCCGAGTTGGCGTCACGACAAAATGATCTGTCCGAGATTGCCGGGCAGATCGCATCCGCGTTAGAACAGCAGGCCGATGCATCGGCAGATCCGCCGGCCGACCCCGGCGGACAAGCGGCTCCCGTCGATCCCCAGCAACAAGAAATGATCCAGCAGAACGCCGAAAAAGCAAAGAAAGCAGCCGGGCTGGTCAGGGAATCCACCCAGCAGATGGACGAGGCATCGGAACAACTCAGCGGTGAGGATCCGCAAATCGACCAGGCGCGACCGCCGCAGGACCTGGCACTCGAAAAGTTGATCGAAGCGCTGCGAGAACTGCAACCGCCGCAGCAAGACCAATCCAATCAGCAGCAAAACCAACAGCAGCAACAACAAGACCAACAGCAACAGCAGTCCGACCAGAACCAACCCCAAGAGCAGAACGAAGAACAAGACGCGCAAATGGATCCGTCACGCGTTCTGCAAGCCGTCCGAGACCGTGAAGCGCAGCGACGGCGTGAGCGGGACCAGCGTCAGCGCGCCGGACAGATGCCGGTGGAAAAGGATTGGTGATGCCCATGAACTTACAAGTCAACGACGAACCGAAAGCAAACTTCGTCGCGATGTCCACTCCGGCGCGGCCCGCTATCGCCATCGCGACGTGCGCCAAAGCTTGGAGCCCCCGCCGTCTCACGCTAGCAGCGGCGCAGACTGTCCTGCTCCGCACCTTGCTCACCTCGACAATGGTCCTGCTGTGGTGGGCGACATCTGCCGCCGCGCAAGACGTGAACGTCCAGGTGGCGACCGAAGAGCCACCACACTATGTCGGCGTCAGCGTGATTGTCCAGTTGACCGTCGATGGACTGGACGCAGATCCGCAGCCGCAATGCGTCGCCGAGTCCTCTTCGCCGGACGTGCGGGTTCGCTTAGCCGGGATCAGCCCGCGAATCGTTCAACGCATGTTTCAGTCGGGCACCCAGATTCGACGAATTCAACAGGTCACCCACACCATCCAATTTCGCGTCACGGCCAACCAACCGGGAGACTACGAAATTGGCCCGTTCGTGATCACCCAAGGCAATACCGAAAAGCGCGTGGACGCGATCACGATGTCTTTCGCCGAAGTCCCGACGACGGACGACATGCGGATCCAATTGGAACTGCCCGAATCCGCTTATCCCGATCAACGCGTTCCCGTCACGATCCAGTGGTGGTTCGCCGGCGACACCGACAACGTCAATCAGCTCCGAATCGATGGGACGATGTTGGACGAATTCCGATTCGCCCCCGACCGCACGCCTGAGCGGGGCGGATCGCGATTGCCGATCGAGACCGAGGAGGGCACGATCGCATTGGCAGCCACGGCGGAACGCAAAACCGTCGACGGCAAGGAATTCACCGTCGTTTCGGCACAGCGGACATTGATCCCGAACCGGCCGGGTACGTACGAGATCGCCCCGATCACCGCGACGATCCAGTGGGTCACACAGTGGGACCAGCGTCGGCGATCCCCGTTCGGTGATTTCGGGATCGGCGGTTCGCTACTGGAAGAAGCCTTCGGCGGTCGCCGTCGTCCGGCGAAAGTCGAGTTGTTTCGCGCCGAAGGCGAACCGTTGACGTTCGAAGTCAAACCGTTCCCCAGCCAAGGCCGTCCGGAAAGCTTTTCGGGGGCCGTCGGGAACGGGTTTTCTCTCGATGTCACCGCCGATCGCACCGTCGTTCGAGTCGGCGACCCGATTCGATTGACGCTGCATCTGCGCGGTGATGGGAACATCGAAGGTGCGACGCTGCCACCGCTGTCCGCCGATGGTGGATTGGATCCCGGGCACTTCCGATTGCCCGAAGGCGACGTGACTGGCGTGCTGCAGGACGATCAAGACGGCAAGCAGTTTGTCGTCTCGGTCCGCGTGCTCGATGAGAGCATCAACGAAATTCCGTCGATCGCTTATTCATGGTTTGACGCCGAAAAAGAACGTTACCAAACCACTCGGTCCAAGCCGATCGCGCTGCGTGTGATGCCGGCACAGGTCGTCGGAGCCGACGCGGTCGTCAGCAGTCAATCCGCTCCCTCATCGAACGAGACCGTAGCCAACGATCCAACCGCCCAATCAGCTCGCTCCAGCGGTCCGCGCAGTTTTTCGCTCAGCGGTGCCGACTTGGCGATCGAACGTGATCCGCAGCGTTTGTTGACGGGATCCACCAGCCTGCTGGCCCGTCCGTCATTGCAAGTTGCCGGATACGCTTTGGGATCGCTGTGCCTGATCGTGGCCCTGGTCGATCGAAAGCGGCGTCAAGTCGACCCTGCGATTCGGCAAGCGTCGGCTGTCGTGCGGGCCCAACGGGGACGCATTGCCGCGGCCGAACGGTTACCGGAAAAGCAAGCCGCCAAACAGATCGCCGAAGCACTCCGGGTGGCCCATCTCGAAATTCCCGAGACGGACCGTTCAGCCATCCAACCGATCATTGCCGAGTGCGAAGCGATCGCTTACAAGCCCGGTGAAGACGCCGATGCAAGGATTTCGCCGGACCTGTTGGGTCGCGCCTTGGCAGCCATCGACTCCCTGAAACCAAGCCACTCCACTGCATGATGCGGCCGATCGCTCTTCTGTTCGTCTTGATCCAAGTCCTTTGCGGCGTGGCAACGCCTGTGGCTGGGGACACTGCGCCCGGTGCGACTCACTTTGGCACTGAAGGTGGTAGCGGAACGGCGCGAGCCGTCCGGTACCGACTCGACAACATCCTGCCAGACCGGAGGGTTCGCGCCCTACCGCTAACAATAAGTGCTAGCGGAACGGCGCGATCCGTCCGGTACCGGCTCGACAACATCCTGGCAGACCGGAGGGCTCGCGCCCTACCGCTAACAATAAGCACTCCGATTGGAATGAACGTACGTGGCATTGACACTGCGTCCGCGGCCGGGGACACCTTGCAGCGGGCGATCCAGGCGTACCGGTCGGCCCTGGACGAGGTGCAGCGCGATCGACGTTTGGAATCCTTTTCCCGCGCCGAAACCCTGTTCACGCAAGTGATTGCTGACCAACGGTCTCGCACGCCGAATCAGCTGCCGAGTGCCGACCTGTATTTCAACCAGGGAAACGCGGCCTTGGGAGCGGAACATCTTGGTGCCGCAATCCTGGCCTATCGGCGTGCCTTAGCGATCGCACCCAATCATCGGCGGGCGCGCCAGAACCTCGAATTCGCCCGGACGTTGCTACCCGATTGGGTTCCCGTTCCGGAAGGAGATGCGATTTCATTTGGGTCCTTCTTTGATTGGATGCAAACGATTCAGGCCGGTCAGTGGAACGGAATCGCTGCAATCACATTTTTGCTGGCGATGGCACTGGCGGCGTTTTATTTGCGAACGGACAAGACCGTGGCACGCAATTTGGCCGTCGTGCTTCTGATCGTCTGGATTGGCGTGCTCGCAAGATCCTGGATGCATCGAAGTGATGCGACCGAGAGGATCGCGGTGGTGATTCTTCCCGAAGTCACTGCGCGGTCGGCCGATTCCATCCATTCGCCGGCAACGTTTCGCGAACCCTTGCCCGGCGGCGTAGAAGTCACCGTGGTGGAGGACCGCGACGAGTGGGTGCGAGTGCAATTGTCCGATGGCCGCGAAGCCTGGCTGCCGGCATCGGCCATCGAAATCGTGGAACCGTAGCGGACGCGGCCAAGGCGTTCGGCACCGCCCCCTTCTGAACGAAACTTTTGGCGGCCTGTCGATTGAGCGGTATTGACCGACAGCCCGACAGCCCACGAACAGCAATTCGACGTCTCCGCCTGAGCCCAACCGATGCGACGTGACTCAATCCATCACGCCAACACCTTTTCGACCACGTTGCCGTGCACGTTGGTCAGCCGAAAGTGAAACCCTTTGTAGCGAAACGTCAGCCGTTTGTGGTTGATCCCCAGCAGGTGCAACACCGTCGCGTGAAAATCGTGGACGTGGAAGGGATCTTCCGTTGCGGTGAATCCGAAATCATCGGTCACACCGTAGCTGCATCCCGGTTTGACGCCGCCGCCGGCCATCCACAACGGGCCGCTTTTGGTGTGATGATCGCGTCCGCTCCCTCCCTGTGACATCGGCGTGCGACCGAATTCGCCGCCCCAAATCACAAGTGTGTCTTCCAACATGCCGCGTTGTTTGAGATCTTTCAGCAAGGCCGCACATCCTTGATCGACCTCCTTCGTTCGCGCCGTGATACCTTTGACGACACCGCTGTGATGATCCCATCCGGTATGATAAAGCTGGATGAAGCGGACGCCCCGCTCGGCCATCCGGCGTGCCATCAAACAATTGGAGCCAAAGCTGCCATCGGGTTTTTCACCGACGCCGTAGAGCTGTCGCGTGGTTGCCGACTCTGACGAGAACTCGGCCAACTCCGGTACACTGGTCTGCATTTGAAAGGCCAGTTCATACTGATTGATCCGGGTCAAGATCTCGGGATCATCGACCTGATCATGGTAGAGTCGATTCAGCGATTCGATCGATCGGATCGTTTCGGCTTGACTGGTCGCGTTGATGCCGCTGGGAGACTTGAGATAGTTCAGCGGTTGCTCGCTGCCGTAGAACTCGACGCCTTGATGTTTGCCCGGCAAGAAGCCGTTGTGCCACGCCGTGGTCGGAATGGGTTGGCCCAAGGGACCACTTCGCATGACCACAAAGCTCGGTAAATCGTCTGTCTCGGCGCCCAAACCGTAGGACAACCAAGACCCCATGCTCGGTCGTCCCGCGATACTGAACCCCGTGTTCATGAAGGTGTGCGCGGGGTCATGATTGACCTGATCGGTTTGCAAGGTGCGAACCACGCAAAGATCGTCGGCGACCGTCTGAAGATGCGGCAACAGGTTGGAAATTCTTTGGCCGGATCTGCCACACGGCTTGAATCCGACGTCCGTCCCGAAACATTTGAGCGCCTCGTATTGAAGAAAGGCCAGCTTCACGCCATCGGTCAACGACTTTGGAATCGCCTTCCCGTTGAGTTCGCGGAGCATGGGTTTGTCGTCAAACGTTTCGAACTGACTCGGCCCGCCGGACATGTACAGGTAAATCACCCGCTTGGCTTTCGGCGGATGATTCGGAAACGAAAGCTGCGACGAGGATGCGGCGGACGTTGACTCGCCGAGCATTGACCCGAGCGCCATCGCGGCGATACCGCTGGCGGACCGCCCAAAGAAATGGCGGCGTGTCACGTCCAAAATGGCAGGATGATTCATGGTTCAGGACCGGCTCAGGAATTCGTGGAGGTTCAGGATCGCACGCGTGACCGCGGTCCATACCGCGATTTCGGGTGCGTCGGCGAGCGAAGGAGGCGAGGCTTGACCGATCGCAACCAGCCTCTGTGCATCATCGACGGCGGTTCGATAGTGGGCTCGTTGACTGGCTAACAGCTTTTCCAGCACATCGATCTCATCCGCCGAAGGCCGGCGTTGCAGCGACAACAAGAACGCCGATTCGATCCGTTCTCGATCACTGCGATCCGAGGCGTCGCAGATCCGCATCGCCAGCACGCGTGCCGCTTCGACAAAAATCGGATCATTCAACAACGACAGTGCCTGCCCCGGCGTATTGGTGATGTTCCGCTTCGCCGTGCACTCTTGACGTGTCGGCGCATCGAACGCCAACATCGTCGGATGGATGTTCTGACGCTTCCAGAATGTGTAGAGGCTGCGATCGTACTGCGCCGCGTCGGGACTGGTTTCCCAAACCATGTGACGACTTCCATACATGACCTTGTCCGAACGTGACCAATAGGGATCCGGTTGATACGGAAAGAAACTCTCGGTAGGAATTTGCTTCGTGTCGCGCAAGAGCCCCGCGGCGTGCAATGCCGAATCGCGGATACTTTCGGCGTTCAACCGAAAACGACTTTGCCTGGCATGCCAACGATTGCCTGGGTCACGCTCTCGCAGATCCTGCGATGGGATAGAACTAAGCTGGTAGGCCCGGGTCGATGTCAACAATCGCACCATGTGATCGCGGTCCCAACCACTGTCGCGAAACTCGCACGCCAGCCAGTCAAGTAAGGCCAGGTTGGACGGCCAATCGCCTTGGGTGCCGGAATCTTCCAGCGTCTCGCTCAATCCCCGGCCAAAGAATTGGTGCCAGAGCCGGTTGACAGCCACGCGTGCGACCAGCGGGTGAGCGTCTGAGAAGAGCCAGCGTGCCAGATCCAGACGCGTCAACGGTTCGGAACGTTCGGCAACTTTTGCTGCGTTCAAGAATTCTGGAAACGCCGGCAAAACGATCGGGCCTGATTCGTCTTGATAATCACCGCGGTTGAGCAGCCGCGTCGTCTTGCGCTGACGTGCCTGCCGTGACACGAGGACCGGCATCGCTCGAGCACGCATCAAAAAGAGTTCCGATTCCAAGCGTCGCAACTCCGTCATCTGGTCGTGTTGAGTTTGCTCACGAAACGCATCGATGACCATTTCTCGCTGCAGTTCATTCCGCTTGCTCGCGTCGGCCTTGAGCGCCGTCGCGACGAATTCAGCCCGGCTCTGATAGACCTGCCGGTTCATGGGTTGTTGCCACCAGCGGCGGATGGCGGTTTCGCCCAGCGCGAGTGCGGTCGCCTTGTCCGTACGCAGTTCCAACCCGCTGTCACCCCAGCCCACCCGGCCACCGCTGTGCAACCAAGCCATGCCGCAGCGTTCGAAGGTCTTGCCGCCGACGGGTGGAATTTGTTTGCTGAAGGGGACGCGCAAACGTACCCAACCCGACTGCTGCGGAAGGTCACCGAGCCGCAAAACACGCTCGGGATCACTCCAGGTGTGTCGCTCGGCCAGTTGGCCTGACGTGTCGTCGCCCCAGTAGTAGGTTTCGTAGTTGGCGGTGTTCCACCCCAGCCGGCCGTAGTCACCATTGGAAATTTGAAACCCGATCATGTCCGGGCGATCCTCTTCACCAATCCAAACGTCGACGTACCAGGCGTCTTTCGCCTCGTCTGTTTTTTGCCCACCAGGATTCAAGTAACCGGTCATCAATTCCGCGGCGTGATGCCGGTGAAGTCGCCCGGGCTCGCTGTGGGTCTGGCGCGCGAATCGACCATCCAGGTTCGCGGCGAGAAACTCTCCTTCCAAAACGCGGGCTGCCGGTAGCTGGGCGGGAATCCAGACGAAATCCGATCGCGATTGAGAATCTTTCAGTTTGCTGAGGATGGCGGTTTCCCATTCCGAGATCTCGTCGCTCGGTTTGGCAGCGATGGCCTGCTTCAACTCGTCGATTTTTTTCGCGAGCTGTCGATCTCGGCGTGCCGCTTCAGCATCATCGTGGACATAGTGCAGGGGTTCGCGACGATCGCCGGGCGTGTACACGCCGGCTTCGACCAGATCATCAAAAAACGCGGCCAAGCTGTAGTAGTCTTTGGCGGAGAACGGATCGAACTTGTGGTCGTGGCATTCTGCGCAGCCGGTCGTCATCCCCATCCATACCGTGCCCAGGGCTCGAACATGTTCTCCCTTGAGCTTATACAGCTGTTCGTTTTCAATCGCACCGGCTTCGCAATTGGTGTTGACGATGCGGTTGTATCCCGACGCGATCAGTTGGTCGTCGCTGGGATCGGGAAGTAGATCGCCGGCCAACTGTTCGATCGAAAACTGATCAAATGGCATGTTTTGATCGAACGCTTTGATGACCCACGCACGGTAGGCACCCGACGCGATCGGTTCGTCGCTGACAAACCCGCAGGTGTCGGCCCAACGCACCAGATCCAGCCAGCGGACGGCTTGGTGTTCGGCGTAGGCAAGCTGTGACATCCAACGATCGCGAAACTCAACGAAGTGTTGCTCGCTGGGATCTTGCTCAAACGTCGCCACTTCCGCGGCCGTCGGCGGCAATCCGCGCAAGTCAAAACTCAGCCGGCGCAATCGTTCTCGCGGAGATGCCATGGAAACCGGCGCTGCGCCGTATTCGGCCCAACCGGATGCCAACAGTGCGTCGATC
>NZ_JBFHKV010000099.1:0-13197 GCF_041595215.1 Stieleria sp.
AAATGGGTTGGTCAAAAAATGGGGTTGGTCAAAAAATGGGGTTGGTCAAAAAATGGGGGCGCGGCAGGCGGCGGGGTCTCGAGTCGGGCCCGAGTGACTGCCTTCATGTTTTGACCAACCCATTTTTTGACCCTCTTATCTGTAACCCAATCGATCCCCCTACCTGACGCGAAGGGCCTCCACCGGGATCACCGCCAGCTCGGCGCTGTTGAGATTCCCGCGGCGGCCGCCGTTGTTGGAATACCCGACGTACAATTTGCCTTCGTGCTCGATTGCACAGGGATAAGACAGACTCAGTTGTTCGGCGGATTCGCCCGGCTGATCGCGATGCACGGAGCGGCGGATGACAAACACTCGGCTGAATGTGTTTTCGTTCGGGCGAGAAACGGCGATCGTCAGCGGTGTTCGCTTTCCCCCGTTGTCCTCGGCCGTGGTGCAGACGAGGTACCGCTGGCCGGTACTCAACACCCCGGCGGCAGGCTTGGAGGTCGCCATGGGGAGATTGCTGGGACGGGATGCCGACCAGGTGCGGCCGTAGTCCTCGCTTGTCGCTGCCAACGCCACCGCCGCGCCGCCGTATCGAGCGAGATTAAAAACATTCTTGCCGTCGGCAAACAGCGACGATTCCCCCCACATGCGTTTGACCGTGTTGTCGACGGGAATCGGCACAAGGTCCCAGCGGGTGAAGTCGTCACCGTGACTGATCGCAACCGCGGCCGGGAACGCTTTGTCGCCCGAGTAGCGTTTTCCGAGGAATCCGGGCATGATCCAATTGCCATCGCCCATCGGCACGGGTTGATTCATCGGCCAGAAACCGCGTTGCAGAACGATCCCCAGTGGTTCCCAATCGCCGGTCGCTTCATCCAAGCGATAGGCACGCGTGTGAATGCGATCCATGCGTCCGTAATAGGCGCCGTGAAACGCCCACAAGGTGTCGTTTTGAGAAAGGAAGACGCCGTGGCTGACGGCCAGATTTTCTTCTTCACCGGCGTCGATCACCTGCAGCGGTCCCCAGGTCTTCCCGCCATCGTCACTGACACGACACTGGGCTTCTTCGGTGACCGTGTTTTCGGCACCCCGGTTGTGACCGAATGAGGCGAACAAACGTCCCTTGTGCCACGCGAGTGAGACGCCGTGCAGAAACGTATAGCCGTCTCGCGGTTTGTCCCACTTTTTGATCACGTGAAATTCAACGTCGGTCAATTGCGGCAACGCGTCGGCCTCAGGAAGCGGTGCTGCGGGGTCCCATAACGGATAGGGTGGTGCCGGTTTGGGAATCGGATGTGTCGCCGTCACCGGTCGATACTGCGCCGCGATCTCATTGGGCGTCAACGCCCGCGAAACAAACTGGGCTTCATCCAATGCCCCCAGCAACGTCTGCCGAATCTGCCCGTCGTCATTCACGCCACCGAACGTCAGCGGCGCCCCGGTCGAACGGATCGGATGGTCTAGCTTGACGGTTCCGTTGATTGCTCCATCAACGAACAACTCGGCGCGATCCCGTTTCATCACCAAGCCAACCTGGTGCCAACGGCCAGGTTGTGCCTGCGGTCCCTCGACGGTCAGCCAGCGACCCTGCCAGAGATAAAGTCGAAAACGCCCGTCGCGGTCGACCATCAGCGACCACTCGCGATCATCCATCGAATATCGATTCTTGGCGGCAATCATCTGTTGATCGCGATCCAATGAGTAGGGGTTGACCCAGATCATGAACGTGAATTCGTCAGGCTCGAAAGCACTTTCGAAGCCTTTCACTTCGAGGGTCGACTGGCCGTCCAACACGACGCATGTTCTGTCGACTCCATCTCCCGCACGAGCGTTACCGTGGAGTTCGATGTCGGACGAATCGACTGCATCGAGTGACCAGCGAACGGAATCCTCGGCTGGTGCTGCCAACGACACACCGCCAAACAACAACAGAATCGACACGCGGGCAATGGTATTCATGAATCCTCTCTTCTACTTCAAACCGACCGGCCTTGGCGGCGATTCCAGTGCTTCGGACTGCGGGGCGACATCTCCCGACGATCGTCTGCCGGGACATTCATCGCGAGCGATCTGGCTGGGGACGTCATGACCGGTGCGGGAGATTTTGGGGCACGACGTTGAGGAAGGGGGGTGGGGAGGGCATTCGCGCAGGCATTTTAGTCCAGCGGCTCGGCGAAATGTAGCCGCGCGGAAATCCTAAACCGCTTGGACGTTCACAACACACGAAGGGATTCGGCTTGACGAAGAAATCGAGACTCTCCAATCAACGCGATCCGATCTTCGGTGTGCCTGTCAAGCCTGGCTGGCCGGTCAACCACCAATCACGATCAGCAAAAAGAGAGGGGGGGCTGTAAACGCACAGAGCGGTAAAAGGAGTCGGGACGCGGCCAAATTCCCCGGTCTGCCAAAAAGGCTCCTGCCCCTTTTTTGACGGCACGGTATTTGCCCAGGTAAATAGGGCTAAGATCTCAGATACACAGCTTGCGCGCTGTAAGTCGTCAGGTCCCGACCACCGAGTCACTATGAAAGCGTTTCTGATCACCTGGGCGGCTCACGTTCGTGACAGCTATTGGTTCGTCCCCTCCTTGATGGCGGTCGGTGCGATCATGCTGTCGTTTGTGACGACCGGGATCGACAGCCACTTCGGCGCCGGCTGGCTTGAGGAAGTCAGTTGGCTCTACGCGAACAAGCCCGCCGGCGCGCGTGCCGTGCTCTCCAGTGTCGCCGGATCGATGATTACCGTTGCCGGTGTCACGTTCTCCATGACGATTCTCTCGATCTCCTACACCACCTCTCAAGTCGGTCCGCGGCTTCTGAAGAACTTCATGCGGGATACCGGCAACCAGTTCACCCTGGGCGTCTTTATTTCGACGTTCCTCTATTGCCTGATGGTCCTGAGGACGGTTCGCAACGGGGAGAGCGGTAGCGGCCCCGACGCAGTGACTTCCGCGTTTGTCCCGCACATCGCGATCATCGTCGGAATCTTAATGGCGATCGCCAGTGTAGGAGTGCTGATCTACTTCATTCACCATATCCCCGAAAGCATTCACGTTCCCAACATCGTGGCGGGCATCGGGCGCGACCTCAATCGGCAAATTGAGCACCAATTTCCCTCCCGCGCAGGTAAGCCACATGAAAAGAAATCCCAGCGGCAAGTCGAATCAGATTTACCCGAATCGTTCTACAAGACGGCAACGGCCATCAAAGCAAGGTGCCCCGGATACGTGGAGTTTGTCGATCTGGATGGCCTGATGCAGATTGCCGTGCAAAACGATTTGGTCATTCGGATGCGGTTTCGCGCGGGTGATTATGTCACCCCCGGGAATGTGCTGATGTTGGCATCCCCCGAATCCAATGTCACCGATGAGATCGTTGAACAACTGCTTGCGACGTTCGTTTCCGGCTCACAGCGAACGGCGAAGCAGAACCTGCGATTTGTCTTCGACCAACTTATCGAGGTGGCGATGCGGGCACTGTCTCCCGGCGTGAACGATCCGTTTACCGCAATCAACTGCATGGATTGGATTCAATCGGCACTGGAGAATCTTGCCGAGCGAGAGATGCCAGACGCCTACCGATACGATGACAACCAGACGCTTCGCATGGTTGCCGAACCGGAGCAATTCGAGGATTTCGCGTCGCTGGTATTCGATCAGCTCCGGCCGTACGTCTCGGCCGACCGCAATGCGTCGATCCACATGATGGAAATGATTGCCAAGGTTGCGGTTTCGGCATCCAGCGAATCACACCGTCGGTTGTTGGTGAAACATGCCGCTGCTCTGCGACGCGCGAGCAAGAAGACGCTCCATGACGAACGCGGGTTGGAGTTGCTGAACGAGCGCTATCGATCAATCATCAGGCTGCTCCGCGACCCACAGTATCGTCGACAAGTGCTCGACACGGGAAACTGGATCGGCGGAAGAGCCTGATCGAGAAAAAAGCGGTGGAGCGTGGAAGGTAGAATAGGCAATGTTCGTGCGTCTTGATCCGGCGAAGGCGATCGTCAACGATTAGGTCCGCTTCTTGCAACAACGCCGACGATCCGTCTATCCTGAGGCGACGCGGACAGATCGACCACAAGATCGCGCGAATCAACCTACGAAGAGGTGCACCATGGCCCGACCGCTTTGCTCATTGTTGTTCTTGTTTTCGACAGGTCTGCTGCTGGCCGATGACTGGAGTGCCGACGACGATACGTTTGATCCCAGTCTTCAATCGGTTGTGATTGGCGACAGATCCTGGATTGGCGATCCCTCTCCGTTTGTTCATGTCGAGTCCTCACGTACCGGTTACACCTACGTCAATGCAACGAATTATTCGGGACTGGATCCGGCGGTGCAGCTCTCGCTGATGGTGCCATTGAAAGCGGGGGAATCGCAGCCTCCCGGCGGCGGAATGTTGATGCTTAACGGAGAGCAAACCCGAGCTTTCATCAAAGCGATCACCGATGCGATTGAATCGAAACCTGGAGAGACAGAGGAGGGAGTGCAGATCAAGACCGCACTCGAAGGCGCTCAGTGGTCTTTGGCAGCGGCGAAAGACAACGATACCCGAGTCTTGCATCTAGATAACAAACTCAAGGAAAAGTCACATCGCTACCGTTTCTCCGTCAATGCTTCGAAAAAACTGATCGGTGCGATCAAGCATTCTCTCAAGAAGCTGGAAGCGACGGCTGAAGAATGAGCCGCATTGGGGTGTACAGCTACACGTGGCGTACGCTTCCAGCTTGCGTCGGTGCCAGGCTACGCCTGACACCCCAATGGCATGCACCGCATGCCCTACGCAGCGCTGAACACGGACTAAGATACAGATTCCAATGCCCGCCGACCGGGCGAGATTCAAGACTGCACGATTGATCAAGGGAACGAAGGGAGCGATCCATGCCGCTGAAAATCATTTGTCTGATGACAATCTGCTGGGCGTGTTTCGCACCGGCGGTGACGCGGGCCGAGGATCGTCCGCCCAATTTCGTGGTCATCTTCACCGACGACCAGGGCTACGCCGATGTGGGGTGCTTCGGATCGACGGACATCCGCACGCCGCGGTTGGATGCGATGGCCGCCGAAGGAGTGAAGTTCACCAGTTTCTATGCGCAACCGATTTGCGGTCCGTCGCGGGCGGCGTTGATGACCGGATGCTATCCGATGCGTGTCGCCGAGCGCGGCAACACAAAGCAGGTCCACCCGATTCTTCACAGCGATGAAATCACCGTCGCGGAGATCCTCAAGACGAAAGGCTACGCCACCGCCTGCTTCGGCAAATGGGATCTGGCCAAGCACGCCCAGCAGGGGTTCTACATGGACCTATTCCCCACCCGCCAAGGCTTCGATTATTTCTTCGGCACGCCGACGAGCAACGACAGGATCGTCAACCTGTATCGCAATGAAGAACTGATCGAACCGAAAACAGAGATGGCGACGCTGACCCGGCGGTATACCGACGAGGCGATCGCGTTCATGCGAAAACACAAGGAGCAACCGTTTTTTGCCTACATCCCCCATACGATGCCGCACACCCGCCTGGAAGCGTCACCGAAATTCAAAGGCAACAGCCCACGAGGTCTGTACGGCGACGTGATCGAGGAGATCGATTTCAACGTCGGCCGACTGCTCGACGCCGTCACGGAGATGGGGCTCAAAGACAACACTTACGTCATCTTTACCAGCGACAACGGGCCCTGGCTGGTCAAGAACAAAAACCACGCCGATGGACACCTTCCCGGCGACCACGGCGGATCGGCAGGTCGATTGCGAAGCGGCAAAGTGTCGACCTTTGAAGGCGGTGTGCGGGTGCCTTGCATCGTGTGGGGGAATCGTCACGTGCCGGCGGGACAAACCTGTGATTCGATTGCCAGCACGCTGGATGTCCTGCCCACGTTCGCGGCCTTGGCCGGTGCCGACCTGCCGTCTGATCGCGTCATCGACGGCGCAGACATTCGGCATCTATTGCACGGCGAGTTTGACAAAGCGGATCCAGACAAAGCGTATTTCTATTATCTGCGCGTGCATTTACAGGCCGTCCGTCAAGGGAACTGGAAACTGCATCTGCCGCGTGAGGACGAGCCCGTCGGCGCGGTGGAGTTCCGCCGGAATGTGCACATCGCCCCGGCCGATCGCATCGGTTTTGACAGCCCGTTCTTGGTCGACCTGGAGCGTGATCCCGATGAAACGACAAACGTGGCGGGCGACCATCCCGCGGTCGTGCAGGCTTTACTGAAGCTTGCCGACGAAATGCGATCGGACCTGGGCGACTACAACCACGTCGGCAAAAACATGCGATTCTTCGATTTGGAAGGACCGAGACCGACGACTCCGCCGTTGCCCGTTCGGCCCAAACGCGGCACGAAGTAGCGCGGCACGAAGTAGAACGAGCGAGCCGTCCGGTGTTGGCTGGAACGACAGGCCGCTCGCGCCCGGCCGCGAACAAGAGGCATCGCGCGGTGGCCCGTAGGCTCGCGCCAAACGGCTAATCATCGTTTGAGATCAGCCGGTTCGCGCCAGCGTCCGGGCCTCGCTAAAGTTTCCGGTCGTGGACGAGGCAACGGGTCCTCTGCAGTCGGCAGATTGGCAAGGACTTGCCGTCTCGTCCACTACGGACTTGTCGGGGGACTCGTCGCCTCGTCCACTACCGCCTACCCGAAACGCAAGGTGACACGGAGCGCTAGCGGGCTCGTGCCACGCGTTCGCAGCAGAACTTGTACTTTTTACCGCTGTTGCAGGGGCAGGGATCGTAGCGGCCTGGTTTTGGGGTCTGGTCCTTGGGCGGCAGTGCTTCCAAACCGAATTCGAGATCGGATTCCGAACCGACTTCTATAGTGGATTCCCACTCTGACCGTCTCGGTGCTTTTCTTTGAAACACTTGCCCGAACATTTCATCGTGACGCCTGATCATCGGCATCAGTATCTCCTCCTGAAACTCTTCCCGTTCGGCTTCGTCCAGCCCCATGGATTCGGTGAGCGAATCGATGGCTGCCTGTCGTTTGTCCTCGGGAAGCTTCCCGATGTTCCAACAGGCCATGGAGACGTTCAGGGCCATTTGCATCTGCTCGAGTGACCCGTCGGTCTGGTCAAGCAGTGGCTGTGCATACGCGGACATCGCATCGGCGATCGCTCCCATCGTCGGTCCTCCTTGGGGGGTGATGACCTTGCGATCGGTGTCGAATGACCGATCACCAAGGTCTTTCCCACTGTTCTAACTCTGGTCCTGTCTTTTTACAACAGAACTTTTTCCGACGAATCCGTCTTCGCGGCGTTAGCCGTCGACCGGCTCTTTGTACTCCAGCAGAAACTTCTGCCGCTGTTCAAAGAATCGGCGTAGCGACGGCCCGCTTCCTTTTTCGTCGGGCGTTTCCAAGGAAGTCGCTTGCTCAAACGCCTCCAACGTGTCCAGCTTTCGCGTGTCAACGGCGACTTCCTCTTCGATCAGCTTGGCGTGCCGCGCGATCACGGGTTCGACTTCATTCCACGCCAAAGATTGCTCGGCGATTTCTCGCACGTACTGCAGATACTTGCTCCGCAGGCTCGGCACGGACAACAGCCGACTTCGCAGCGGCATCCGTGGGTTGTCGATCGCCACCAGCGGATCGAGATCGACACCGCCATGCCCTGGTCCGCCGCCACGGCCGCCCGGTCCGCCACGGCCGCCAGCTTCTGGGCCGCCGAACCCGCCACGGCCGCGTCGACGCTCTCCAGCCACATCATCGCTCGGTGGGCCATCGCCCGGTCTGCCCGGGCCGAATCCGCCGCCCGGCGGCGGCCCAAAATCGTCCCGACCAAAACCTTCGGGACCACCCGGTCCACCGGGACCAAATCCACCGGGGCCTCCGGGACCACGACCGCCTCCAGCTCCTCCGGGACCACGACCGCCGCCGGGTCCTCCCGGACCACGACCGCCGCCACTTTGAAACGCTTCGTTCATGTCGTGGGGAATCACGTGGAACTGTTTGTCGCTATCCAGAAACAGGCTGTAATCGCTCGCTCGCGTCCAATAACCATCGCTGTTGACCAGAGCCACATCCAAGGCCAAGAAGCGAAGCGTTTCGTCGATGTCCAACATCGGAGCGAGTTCCTGTTCCAATTGATCGAGTGGCGTTTCATTCAGCGTTTCGCACAGTTTGACCAGTGCCTTCCAAGCCTTCTTTCCGTCGTTGGACTTCATCTCGAAACGCTGTTTGTACTCTTCCAGGTCGTCGCCGAGGTAACGCAAGCCCGCATCGGCTCGGGGGCTTCCGCTCGCCTTCCAGCGTGTTCCCTTGGGCGATTCATAGTGCTCGGCAAGAAAGTCCTTGTTGAATTGCTGCACGTTGACGTACACGCCCCAGCTTTCGCCATTGATCACCACGCGGACGTGGTTCGCCTTGGGCGCCGGCAGATATTGACCGGCGATGTGCGAATACAGCACCGTGCTCATGAACGACGGATCGCCGGAGCTGTTGAGCAGGTTCAGGGTTTGGTACCCGTAGAGTTGCTGATCCTTGTCGGCCAAATCGATCGACAGGTTCAACGATCGTTTGTAGCCGGTGGGAACCATGCCGTAAGACGACTGGCCGCGAAATTTCACGCCGACGTTGGTGTATTTTTTTCCGTCGACGATCACCGTGGCCGGAACTTCGACGTCGGTGCCGTGAAAGTCCTCCAGTTCCTTTTCCCAGTCCTGATTCTCGAATTCGAAAAACAGCGTTCGCAGGACGGTCGGATCATACAGACCGGCGTCTTGGAAATGTTCGACCTGGTCAACAGCGAGCTGACGACCGGGCTTGGCCGGTTCGCGGTTGCCGCGGCCGCGCGGTCCACGACCTCCGCCGCCGGGCGGTCCACCGCCAGGACGCCCGAACCCTCCGCGTTGTTCGCCCGCCGCCTCTGTCGCCGCCGTGCGTGCTTTGGCCCGCTCTTGGCGATCGAGCCAGCCGTTTTCATCTTCGTCGAATTGCTCGACCAATTTTCGATCTTCGCGCGGTCCACCTGGTCCACCCGGGCCTCCGGGACCACCAAAACCGCCGGGACCTCCCGGGCCGCCGAAGCCTTGGGGCGGCTGGGCCATCGCCGCTGCCGACAAGCCGGCCAGGACCGTGAGCAGGGTGAAGCGTAGAAATCGTCGTTTCATCGTGCAGATTCTCAGTTTCGTTGGAGGGAGACACTGTTGGGCGACGTTGCCCAACCGGGGTTCGCGATTACGTCGCAGCCGCTGTCCAAATCGTCAGCGTCGCTTTGTTTTGCAACAGATCGATCGACTTGACTTCGACTTTCGTGATGTCCATGCCGATCCGGTTCCGCAGATCGGCCAACAAGGTTTCTCGATGCGAGTCGCCCAGCCATTCCAGCCGGTCATACTCGATCGTGTACTTGGGTGCCTTTTTGCCACCGCCTGACTTTCCATTCCCATTTCCGTTGCCGCTGGCGGCGCCATTGGCGGTTCCGTCGGCTTTGGGCGTCGACTCAGCCGGCACCCTGCCGACGATCCATTCCTTGAGCATCGTGGTGGCGAAAATCACCGAGTTGACTAGTGTGATCTCGGCATAACTCGTTTTTTTGTTGGCCAGCGAGTTGATCACGCCGATCCCGATGACGATGAACAGGTACGTCATTTCCTTGGGGCGAATGGCGTCGGTTCGGTAGCGGAGCACGCCGAAGACGGCAAACAATCCCAACGCCAGGCCGAGGTCCAGTTCCAGCTTTTTCATCGTGAAACAGATGAAAAACACGATCACGTTGAGCATCACCGCGGTGAACGCGAATTCCCGTTCTCGCTGGTTGGGGTAGATCGCAAACACGACGATCAGCAACAGGAAGGCGAGATCGATTCCGAACCGCACCAGCAGCTTGAAAACGTCGTCGTCAAACAGTGGGATCTCGAGGAACTCCATGAGCCGATTCAGTGTTGAGCGTCGATCGGTCACGACCGACGATGGTTTGATGGAAGAGGATGGCGAGTGAGCCCCGTTTGGGTCTCACGGAGGGCAATGCGAAAACGATTCTGGAATCGGGCCAGAAAACTTGAAGAAAAGATGAAGATCTCGTCGGGGCCGGCGATGGCATCAGAAAGAAGCGTCGCCGGCTTCGATTTGACGCCGGCCACGCTGTTGGATTTCTCGCAGCCGCGGGTCGTCCGCCGGGGCAAATCCGGTCAACAGAATCGAGGCTTCACGGTGCAACAACTGGCATTCGATCCAGTCAAACCACGGGATCGGCATCGACCCGACGGGGCCTTGTTCCATCGATTGCGTCAGCGCGTCGATTTCCTGTTGCGACCTCTCAAAGGCTTCCCGGGCCTGATCGGCATCGCCGAGGCGGTGGTACGCCATCGCCAGAGCCGGATACACGGGCTGCATGTTCCGCCATCGATCGTCGGTCAACGCCTCCTTCAACGACGCGACGGCTTCGTCGTACCGTTCCGCCCGGTACATCGCGATTGCGGTCGTGTAGAGGATCACGCCGCGGGGAATCCGCATGCGTCGGAATTCATCCGGTCGGGGCGGTCCGCCGTCGCGTGGTCGACCCGGATCACGAAACTGTGGCGGTCGCCCGTCGGTTCGTTCGAGTGGTCCGCCAACCGGTGGTCCGCTGCGGTCCCAGGGCGCAAATCGTGGCGGGCGCTGCGATTCCTGGGCGTGTTCGTCGTCCATTTCGGCGAGGAACTCCACCGCTTGTTCGGCCAGCTGTTCAGGATCTCCGACCGGATCGCTGGCCAGCACGCAGCTGCGAATCAATGACATCGAGGGACGCTCGCCCCGCTGCTCGGCCTGCTGCAGCAACGCAGTGCAGTACTCGCGATAGGTGTCGGTGTCGCCGGTCAGTAAAAACAGTTGCGGGATGGCCCAATTGGCCGGGTTGTCTTCGGGCACGCCCAACTCGATGGCTTGGGAGAAATCTCGCGCCGCCAAGTCCCACAAGCCCAGTTTGACTTCCAGCGACGCGCGTTCGGTCCAGGCGTTGTAGTAGTTGGGTTGCCGCTTGATCGCTTCGGTGAAATCGGCGTAGGCGGCTGCCCAGCGTTGGCCATCGACGTGGGCCCGGCCGCTGGTGACCAACACGTTGGCCTCCTTCATGGTCGTGGCGAATTGGGCGATTTCTTCGCGTGCCGCGTCTGCTTCCTGCTGCAGTCGCAGCGCCTTCTGCAAGGCCGCGTCTTTGTCGTTTCGCTCGCCAAAGGCCACCGACGCCTGCCACAGACTGACGGCGGTTCCCAAAATCATGGCCGCGGCGATCAGCGAAACCGTGACGAGGGCTGCTTTGTTGCGGCGTGCGAATTTGCTGAGTTGATAAAGCTGGGACGGCGGCCGCGCCTCGATCGGTTGCTCGGCGAGAAAACGGCGCACATCGTCGGCCAGTTCGCTGGCCGACGCGTAACGCCGGCCGCGATCCTTTTCCAACGCTTTCATGACGATCCAGTCCAAATCGCCGCGGACCGCCGAGGACAACTGCTGCGGGTTTCGAACACGTGTCGCCGACCTTGTGGAAAGAGCCGCCGCGACCGTGGTCAGCCGCGTGCTCGGCTTGGGCGGGTCGACTTCGCGAATGATGCGACGGACCTCATCGAGACCGACAGAATTAAATTGCTCCCGTTCGAAAGGCGTCGATCCGGTCAGCAATTCGTACAGCAGCACGCCGAGCGAGTAGATGTCGCTCCGCGTGTCGATGTCCAACCCGCTCATCTCGGCCTGTTCGGGGCTCATGTACAGCGGGGTGCCGATCATGGCCGTAAATCGGGTGTAGATCGTCTTGTCGGTCAGACTTTGACCGATCGCCTTGGCGACACCGAAATCGATGATCTTGGGGACGGGCGTTTCGTCGTGAAGCGTCACCAGAACGTTGGACGGTTTGATGTCGCGATGCACGACGCCTTTTTGATGAGCATGCTGAACGGCACGACACACCGTGGTGAAAATCTCCAGACGCTGTCGCAAACTGAGCTCGTGCTGGTCGCAGAATTCCGTGATCGGAACGCCACGGACGAGTTCCATGACAAAGTAGGGCCGGCCGGTCGCAGTCGTCCCGGCGTCGAAGGCACGGGCGATGTTCGGATGGTCCATCATCGCAAGCGCCTGCCGTTCCGCCTCGAATCTCGCAATCACGTCACGCGAGTCCATCCCCGGTTTGATGACTTTTAGTGCGACTTTCCGACGGACCGGCCGTTGTTGCTCGGCGACAAAGACCAAGCCGAAACCACCTTCACCAATCTGCTCCATCAACCGATACGGGCCGATCAACGTGCCTGGGCCTTCCACGATCGGCCGGTTCAATTGGAGCGTCTCGCTCAGATCCTGGGTTGAATCGGGCGCCAGGATCGCGACGGGGTGGTCGAGCGGATTTTCCGGCAACGCATGGGCGCCGAGTAGTTTCTCCACGGACGCCCGAAGCTTGGCGTTCCCGGCACAGGCCTTGTCCAGATACCCCGCACGGGCCTCTGCGGACTCGAGATCGAGGGCTTCGAGAAAGATGGATTGTTCTGACGATTCGTGCATTTTGATTCGGCCGCGAAATGACTTCGCCGGTACAGAGTCCACAACGCTGGCTGCGTCGACGGCGCAGACGCAACTCGATTGTATCTGTCATGCGAAATCCGGCTCCGAAGCGGGCCAAAAAAATCCGCCGAGACGAAAGTTACTCCGTGTCCTCCATCTCACGCCGCAACCAGGCCCGGGCGTACGCCCAGTTTCGCTTGGCCGTCCGTGGCGAGACGTTCAAGACCTTGGCGGTTTGGTCGATCGTCAGCCCCGTGAAGTATCGGAGTTGCACCAAACGGGCCAGGTCGTCATCGAGCGCTGCCAGTCGCGTCAGCGCCTCATCGAGCGCCAGCAGGGTGTCCTGGTCGTCGGGGTCCAGCAATGCGTCGCCGTCCTGCAGCTCGTTTTTCGCTAAATTGCCGCCGCGTTTGACGCTTTTTCGTCGTCTGGCATTTTCGATCAAGATTCTCCGCATCGCTTCGGCCGCGGCGGCGAAAAAATGTCCCCGGCTGTCCCACTGCTCAGCCGCTTGTTCGGCAACCTCATTCCCGATCAACCTCAGGAAGGCTTCGTGGACCAGTGCCGTCGGCTGCAAGGTATGTCCGGGCGATTCCTGCGACATCTTTCGCGCAGCCAATCGTCTCAGCTCGTCGTAAACCAGCGGCAACAACCGGCTGGCCGCTTGCGGGTCGCCATCATCGATCGCTTGCAAAATTTGCGTGACATCATCATCCATGGCCACAGTATAGATCGACCTTCGGCAGAGA
>NZ_JBFHKV010000100.1:0-13130 GCF_041595215.1 Stieleria sp.
CCTGCTGGACCTGATCCCCCGCGGTGACGTGAATCTCGGCGATCGTCGCCAGCAACTTGGACGAGACGACGGTGCGGCTGGACGCCTTGAGCGTCCCGATCGCCTCCTCGATGTACGGCTTTTCGATCTCATGCACGATGTCGGTCGGCTGATCGGTGTGCTTGGGCACGCCACGCCCCGTCCAGCCCGGTTGGACTTTGTCTTCGAACATGCCGGAGAGCCAAGCGATGATCGCCACCAACAGCAACAGGCCGCCGCCGATCATGCCGATTCGCCCCACCGCGGCGAACCATTTACGCATCAGTTTCATTTGCACGACTGGGGCTCCTCTGAAGGATCGTCCGTGGTTGGGGCTGTTGATCTGCCATCAAAGTCGGAATCGAACTGGTACTCGCTGACAAAACGCTTGTCGATCCACGTCTTCAGCCGCCAGCACCATCGAGCATGCGCGGTGAACCAGCCGTACTGCAGCATGGCTTTCCCGTCACCGGTGTTGAGCAGCTTTAAAAAGTCACGTTGTGGATCGAAACGCTGCATCGCGTTCTGGTTGAGCAAGGCGTTGACGTTATGCCACAGAATCGGACATTGCCGGACGGCATACACGCCGGCTTTGGGACATGGCGATTCGATCATTGTTCCCGAATCGCCGACGGCAAAGATCCGCTCGTCCGAAAGCGATTGCAACGTTTTGGAGGTCGCGATGAATCCACGATCATCCGTTTGAAGCCCGAGGCGGGCGAGCACGGGAGGCGGGGCGGCACCGGTCGCCCAGATCACACCGTTGGATCGATAGGTTCGGCCGTCATCGGTGCGGAGCGTAGTGTCGGTCAAGGCATCGACGCGATGACCGCGGTGCACCGAGATCCCACGTTGCCGGAGCAGTTTCTCGATCGACCGCACGCTTCGGCTCGGCATCCCGTCGGCTACGTGCGGACTGCTGGTAAAGATCTCAATTTCGATCTCGCGATCGGCGTCACGTTTCTGCCACCGCTGCTGCAAACAAAACGCGATCTCGACGCTGGCGACGCCGCCACCGACAACGGCGACCCGCAGCGGAGCGTTATCGTCTGTCGGCGGGCTCATCGCTTGGTCGCTCAGGTGCGACTCCAACCGCTGCAAAAACGTTTGCATCGGCTTGATCGGGACCAACAACTTCGAATGGGTATGCTGCTCCCAACCAGCGGGCATTGAGCCGACTCCGATCGACAGGACATCAAACCGAATCGGTTCGTGATCGTGAAAGTGAAGCTGCCCGGCATCCAAATCGATGCCCTGGGTGTCGGCGATGACCAACTCCGCACCGGCGCGATGGGCCAAGGCCGCCAAATCGATTCGCATCTCCTGCTCGCTGAATTGCAGCCCCAACGTGCCGGGCAACATCCCCGAATACGTCGCCGCTGGAAACTTACTGATGCAAATCAATCGACAACCGCCAATCGGTTCGCTGATCCACTGTTTGACCAGATGGGCATTGGTATGACCGATGCCCAGCAGGACGATATTTTTCAGCGAACCGTTGGCCGGTGAGGCGTTCACTGGGTGACCTGTTCGTACTTTGAAGGAATCTTGTAACGGTCGCTGTAGGTGTGCACGCGATTGGTCGGCTTGCCATCAAGCGTGACCAAGGGCAGTTCGGCGTCGACCCATTTCAAGATGCTGCCCTTGTAGTTTTTGACTTTGACGCCCTTGGCGGCGAGCTGCTTGGCGTAGGCACCACTGCGGCCGCCGACGGTGCAATAGGGAATCACCGTGCGTCCCTGATAGTCCTCGAGATTCGCTTCATACTGCTTCTTGGTGATCGCTCCGGGAATGATCGACACGTCGACTTCGGCGTCGGAGCGAACGTCCACCACCACAAAGTCCGCTGGGGGTGCGTCGTGCCCTGCGGCTTTCGCGTCGGCGGCGGCTTGCTGCTGCTTTTTCAGCAGCGACTGCAATTCGTCGGTGCTGATCGTTTCGATCTTGGGACCGCCAAAGAGTCCACCGAACTGAGCCGGGGCGGGGTGGGATGCCAAGCCACAGATGGCCAAAGCCAGAATTCCAAACCAACTTTTTCGAATCATCTCGGTCCTCGGTTTCACGATGCGTCGGGAGTTTATTGTCGATGTTTCCGCAATCCAATAACCAATATATCGCTAGGTGACGAGGTGTCAATCAGTCTTTTTTGGCGGGAAGCGTCAGCGAGCGGCGCGTGTTGGGTTCAGGGTCACCGCCCGCCACTGGCTGACGCCACGTGCTGGCGCGGTTTCAGCGGGATGCGTCAGCGGGCGGCACGTGGCGGGTTCACGGTGACCGACCGACACTGGCTGACGCCACGTGCTGGTGTGCGTCGTGGGCGTAGCCGCCTTGTCACAGCAACGCCGAATCTGCTACAGGCGGACCGATTCGACCTTCCGCGACGCCGATGCTGTGAAATCAGAACGACTGGACCCGACCGAAAACGCTCCCACCGACGTGCATGTCGTCCGTGAACTTGGAAAAGGACGGGCGGCGACGGCGCGGCTGGTCGATGCGGCGTTCCGAGACGGTTCGACGGTCCGTTGTGTCGAGAAAGTGTTTTGCCCGGGGCGATTGACTCGCGCGATCTATCGGATCTTCTTTTTCGCCCCGTTCGCCTATCAATTCAACCGCGACGCGATCATGGCGTGCTTCTATCGCCGCCGCGTGGCTGCCGAGATTCTGCAACAAGCGGGCGTGGACGTCGACGTCGCTGCTCCGCTCTACGTCCGCTTTGATGCCGCAGCCCCCGGTTGGGTGCTGGCCGCCGAGCATGTTGACGGTCGTGGTGTCCGTCCGACCGGCCTGGGCGAGGCGACGGGCGAAATCGATCAATTGGTGTCGGTGATGCATCGTGCCAAAGACGCTCTGGTGCAAGCGGGGCTGACCGGCAGCGGCTGGCAGGTCGATCCGCGGGCGATGGTTTCCACCGCCAATTTATTGCGTCGCGGACAACGTTACACGATCATCGACTTGGAATCCGGCATCCCCGCGATCTTGGTCCCCAAGTATTGGCTGCTCGCCGCCGGCCAGCGAACCTGGCCGCCGTTTGATGATCTGGATGCTGGCCAGTTGCGTTCATCACGGTTAGCCGGGCAGGCCGATGTCGACGCGCTGATGGATCACACCGCTCGCTGGAAGACGTGCGAGCCGGCTCCGCTGCGACTGGACACGTGGCGTCGGTTGGTGGCCAGGACGCGGCGTCATCTCAGCCGCACGGCGCGAGCGACGTGGCATCTGTTGACACGACGTCGCTATCAGACTTACGTGGGATTGCGATACATCCGCCGTTCGATCCGGCGCTGGGAATCCGAGCAACGAATCGGTTCGGACGAGGCGTCCGATCTGGTTGGTCAGGTCGATGCGAACGAGGTCGCGACGTATGCGCGGGGCATGGCCCTGCATTTGGCGATCAAGGCCTGTTCGCCTTGGGTGGTACCGGCGAAATATGGCGGTGTGGCTGCCGCAGTGGTGACCGGCAATGCCTGGTTCTTGTTGCCCTGGTTGCTGTTGCCGTTGGCGCGTGCCGTGGTGACGCTGTCGAACTGGTTGGCGTGCGGCCGCAGCGTCCGACATACCGAAGCCTTACTCTGGGGCTGTCTCCCCACCGTCGGGTCGTTGGCGTTCCCGGTTCAGATTTTCGTTCGCCGTCCGGCGTTGGCGCACTTTCTGATTCGCGACTTTGCCTCGCGCATCGGCCGACGCCTGCCGATTTACGGCGGCAAGGATTCGCGGACGGAGATGATGTTGATTCGCTGGAGCGATCACATCCTGGTGGCGATGGCTTGGGTGTTCCAAACCGATGTGTCGCAGCAGGGCGATGCGGATCATGGTGCCACAGTCGGTCTGTCGCAGTCGGATCCTGTTTCGCTCGAGCACACGACCAAGCGAGCCGCTTGATCGACGTGTACGTCAACGGCGAGGCCGGACGCTGGCGTGAACCGGCTGATGCCAAACGATGATCAGCCGTTTGACGCGAGCCTACGGGCTCCAACCTGTACCGCAAATGAAAACAGGCCGTCCCATCGGGACGGCCTGTTGCGTTGATTCATGCCCCCGCTTCGCTCAACCCTCCCGCACACGGGAGGGTTACTGAAGAGGCATAGACTCCCAAGCCCTTGGCGGCTTGGGTGTCTGCGACCGAAATCAGAACGGTTGTTGAGCTTGCCGTCCGGCCATGGCTGCGGCGCCGATCGCTCGGATCAGCCCTTCACCGATGGTCAGCTTCATGGAAGAGCCGTTGGGGATGGACTTGGTCGTGACGTTGACTTCGCCTTTGTCTTGCGAATTGGTCAGCGCGTTGATCATCGCCGCCATGTTGTCGTTCGCTTCGACCGACTGGGCCAGTTCCAAGAACGGCAACAGTTTGAACTTAAACTGCCCCAACGGACGATCGCCGCCGTTGTCGCTGCTGCCGGCGGTGATGAACTGCTTGAGCAATTCGTCGCTGCCACGACCGGCTGCGATGTAGACCGCTTTGGGTGCCGTCCCGATGTGGACTTGGATCTTTTCGCCGAACACTTTACGGACTTCGTCTTCGCTTGCCGGCACATCGGCTTCGATCATGTGCAGGGTAACGCCACCGAAGTTGCCGATGTCAAACTTAAACTTGGGGGCAGGGGGGCTGTCGGGAACCTTCGTTGCCAAGTCTTTTGCCAGCGCGGCGACCTTCGTGCCATCGGCGACGAAGGTACCGATCACGGCTTGGAATTCATCGCGTCCGGCCAGCACCATGACGCCCATGTCGGATTTGCCTTCGGACAAGGATTCGGTGACGATGTCGCTGAGCCGAGTGATGTACTGATCGATTTCGTTGATCTGATCTTCGCTCAAGTTCCCATCGGTTTCCAAAGCACCCTTGATCATTCCCAGCGAGGATTTAATGCCGTCTTTGGCTTGAGTGATCGCTTCGGGGCTGATCGACGTGGCGCTATGGATGTAAGCGGCCGCGTCGTCTCGGATGACCGAAGAGAAGCGGGACGGAATCGATTGTTGACCGCCGTAGACGGCGGCCAATTGCGTTCCGCCGACTGCAGTGAAGGACACGTCCAAGGCGACCTGTTGATTGGCCTTGTCGATGTTCAACCCCAGATTCAACTCGTCGGCTTCTTGGATCAACCGCTCCAGCTGTGCGATCGAATTCTCGCCCATTTCGCGGGCCGATTCGGCGTCGCCTTGCTGAGCCATGGTTTGCTCGAAACCTTGACGCAGTTGATCGATCAAGATGTTGCGGATTTCGACGGGAACCTGTTGGACTTGCAACCGGACCGCCACGTTGTAGGCATTGCCCATGCCCTTGAACAGTTCGCTGGCGTCGGCCGGGGCGAGCTTCAGTGCGGCTTGGTTCTGTGCCGCGACGGCATTGTTGGCGTTCTGTTTGATGTACAGGGTGTTTTGGTTGACGGTCAAAACCAGGGTGCCGTCGTCGAGTTCGTCGACCGGTCCGGTTTGAGCTTCCAACCGTTTCAGGATGGGGCGGATGTCCTGGGTCGGTAACACAACAATCGGCTGCGGTGCTCCGCCGACCAGCGGCACCAGCACACCGATCGGCTGGTCCATGTCCATGCCTTGGGTGAACGTGGCGGCCAACATCGGGAACATCGCCAACTGGGGTTGGCTGGTGATTTCAGCCATGTAGCTGACGTCATCCATCAACTTTCTGACCGAGCCGAGCGTGACGACGACGACCGGTTGGGTGCCATCGGTGAGCGTCGCGCGCGACGAGCCGGCCGCCGGCGCAAGACGTTCTTGAGCCATGGCGGGTGCGGCGATGAACGTGGTTGCCAGAACCGCAACGGCCGCGACGGCTCGGGCGGCATGCCGGGGGCGGAGGCAATTTGTCATGAAACCCATAATCGTTTGTTGTCCTTGTGACAGATGGGGGTGCAAGATTCGAGCGTAGTGTCTACCAATTCGGCGAGGACCTGACAACTTTGGGACGCCGCATCGTAGAGATCTGTCAAGAATCCTGTGCTGAATCGCCCCCCGTGTGAAGGGGTCCCACCACTGCTATCTACCCGCCGACCGCGATTCAGGTTTCAACCGATCGGAAAAAAACGAAGGCTGCCACCCCGAAAAGGATGACAGCCTTTAAATTGCTAGCTGAATAAAGTCGTTTGCCGCTGTGACGGTTTAGTTGCCGAAACCGCCGCCACCGCCACCGCCCAGTCCGCCGCCGCCGAGACCGCCGCCGGCGCCACCGCCCAGGCCACCGCCGGCACCGCCACCCGCACCGCCGGTACCGCCATCGACGAAGTTGAACGTACTGACATCACCGATCTGCGAGAAGAACGGCGCCGGTGAAATCCGCACGTAACGTCGGTCGGCGGAAATGATCGCCAGCGTCGACAGCGACGCACCTTCGGGCAACTGCGTGATCTGGGGCTGGAACCCGACGGCGTTGTTGCGGCCGAAGAAAGGGTTCGCCCCGACGCCGCCGGTCAAGCGTTGGGTGTCGCGGTACAGGTCACGCAGCACTTGGGCCGAGTCGTTTCCCGGGTTGGCGAATTGACCGAGCAGTTGTCCGTTGAGATCGCGTTGAACGTCTCGCAAGTGGGCCAACTGTGCCTCGCCGAGTTTCTCCTGGCGTTTTCCTTCTTTGACCTCGAACACGAACAAGGCGTTTTTCTCCGTCAGCGGGACTTCCTTGCGGATGAAACGCTGGCTCGGCCGTTTGGCATCGGTGACAATCTCCACGGTGACCTGTCCGGTCGAAACTTCGCCCCAGACCTTTCGGACCAGCAGACGATATTGGCCGCTGAATCCGCGCGGACAGATGTAGGTTTCCGAGACGGTCCCGGTGTTGTCTTCGCCTTGTCCCGGGTAAGAATCGCCCAGCAGCGTGCCGCCGCTGGCGCTGGATCGGTTTTCCAGTGAGCAAACGGTTCCGCCGGGTTCTTCGATCGCCAGATCGATGTCGGCATCACCGGTCCAGGAAACGCGAACGATGACATCGTGTGCGGCCGCCTGATCCAACGCTTTGGCGAACTTCGCCGCTTCGTCTTGCATGCCTTTTTCCTTCAGCTCGGCATAGGCGCTGCGGGCCAGCAGGGTGGCTTTGTCGACGACCGGCGCGAATTCAGCCGGCCAGGCTTGGGCCAAGACACCGCTGCAAGCCCAAGCGATGGCGCTGGGATCGTCGAGCTGTTCGGCCAGACGCAGGCCCATCACATAGGTTTCGCGTCGATTCGGGTCCAATTCGGCCACCCGCATGCACAGCTGCAACGCCGCGGCGTCGCTGCCCAGGTCTTCCAGGCGACCGGCAACGTTCAAGATGTCGGCGGGGGTTTCCGCGAAATCGACCGCGGACAACAGTGCCCGCTCGACTTCCGACTGGGGAGCTCCGGTCGCTGTCAACGAGATCGCATAGGCTTGGTACATCCACGGTTGAACATGACCGGCGCGAATCGCTTCGCTGATCATGTCGCGTGATTGAGCGAACGACTCGACGGCCGCTTTGCGATCGCCCCGCTCGTCTGCCGCAGCAGCTTTGAGCGAGAACTGGCGGGCGGTTGCACGAATCTGTTGATCCAGGATCGTGATTTCGCGAACGTCCGCCAGTGTCAGCCCGGCAAAGAACGCTTCCCACGCTTCGCCGCGTGTCTGGCCTTCTTTGGGAGTGACTTTCAAGGGTTTGATCAGCTGCTGTTCGGCAGCGGAAAGCGTCGCAGCAGAGGTGCTGTCTTGGACCACACCGGTGTCGGTCGAGGCCGGGGCGGATTCCGATTTTGAATCCAGGCTGACGTTGTCGGGCACGACGAACATACCGCCGCCCATGCCGCCGCCGCCCATGCCGCCGCCCATGCCGCCCATGCCGCCGCCCATGCCGCCACCCATGCCGCCGCCCATGCCGCCACCCATGCCGCCGCCCATGCCGCCGCCCATGCCGCCGCCCATGCCGCCGCCGCCGCCGAGCGAGACAACCGGCACGACGAGGTCACCGACGGGATAGACTTTGGTCACCAGGTTGTCTTCGGCTGCTTCCACCGTGGTGATTTGCATCACCTCGTCTTTGATCAGGTACGTCAGTTCCAGGTCACGCAGCATCAATCGCAGGAACGAACGCAAGGTGACGTTCTTGAGGTCGATGTTGACACCGGCATCGGCGTCGAGACCGATTTCTTCCAGGGCGCGGTTGTCGATCACGATCGGGATTTCGTGCGTGTCGCTGATCGTCTGAATGGCTTCGCTGAGCGGAGTTTCAATAAACGTCTGAGTCGTTTCGTCCGACAGCGACGCTTCGATCTTACGCTCGGTTTCGTTGTCACCGACCAGTTCGATCGAACCGTAACGCTCCAAGCGACGTCGGCTGAGTGCCTGCCAGACATCGGCATCGGGGTACAAGATCGGCGGCTCGTCGACAAACGGGATGTTGCTCTTGAGCACCAGGGAGAACGCGTCGACAAAGTTACGCTCACGCATTTCCTTGTAGCGTCGGTCGCGGTCATAGGTTTGCAACGCCAGCGGCTGGTCGGTGAAATGACGTCCGGCGATCGAGTCTTCGGTGATCGAATCACCCGCGATCTCGGCGAATTTCAACGAGACGTCACCGTCGGCTTCGGTGTAGCGGCCCTCGTCGATCAAGGCGTTCATCTGCTGGGAAAGCGTCTTCAACGTCGCTTCGCGGCGGAACGTTTCTTGCAACAACCGTGCGGTCGCACGCGACGCTTCGTCTTGAGCGACGATGTTGGCCTGTTGGGCGGCGAAGCGTGCTTCGGCACTGCTGGCCGCTTGGATGGCCGATTGCAATTGGCTTTCCAGATCCTGACGCAACTTCGGATCGATGTCCGGCAGCGTTTGCACGCGAGCGAGAACCGATTTCAGCTGGCCGGCGACGCCGGTCGGATCGGTGCGCAACGCCCGCTGGGCGGCCCGCAGCGCCGCTTTGACTTCGGCACGAAGTCGTCCGTTGGCGGCATTGCGTTGGGCTTCGATGCGGTCGAGCAAGTCGCCGCCACGCTCCAAGATTTCGTCATCGCCGACGATGCTGCGTCCCGCGGGAACTCTCGGTAGGCGTCCGCCGGCCGGCGCTGCCGGAGGTGGCGTGACTACCGGTGGTGCCGGAGCCGCGGGTGCCGGAGCGGGAGTTGGCGCCGGAGCGGGAGCGGCCGGAGCCGGTTCGGGAGTTCCGAACAGGTCGTCGGTCGCATCGGCAGCCGGGGCTGCCGGTTCGGGTGTGCCGAACGGGTCATCGCCGGCCGGAGCGGCCGGTTGGGCATCGTCGTCGCCGAACAGACCGTCAAACGGCGAGTCGTTTTGGATGATCAACGTCGTGCCGCTGACCTTCACCAACGCTTTGGCGTCTTCGTTGTTCGGGTCGGCTTCCAAAGCCATCTCGGCGACCGCTTTGGCGCCCTTCTTGTTGCCCTGTTTCAGTGCCAGCTTGCCGGCCCGCACCAGTTCGTCCGACTTGGCGGTCAGGATTCGAGCGGTTTCGCGGAGCATGACGCTGCTGGCGGTGGGCAAGGTGAGCCCTGAATTCTTCTTCGCCCCGTCAACCAAACCGGGCAGGAAGGCAAAGTCAGGGTTGTCGCGTTCGACGCCGGCGTCGGTGGTGATACGGATGTCGGCGGTCGGGGTGGTGCCACGCAGAACAAACTTGACCGAATCGAGGTCTCCGGCGATTTGACCGATCAAGATCGAATCGCGGTCGACTCGCAATGGCGGCACCCGTTTGCCATGAGCGATCGTCACCGCCGCGGGCAAATCGGCCTCATGGATCCAAATCGGTGAACGCACGGCCGACTCGGTCACTCGGTCGGCGATCGCGGTGGCGGTGTTGCCGTCGGCTTCATTCACGACGCCCAGCACCCCGCCGGTGTGATTGGCCAAGATGGCCATCAACTCAATGTTCTTGGATGGTCCGATCGCGATGCTGTGCACGGAGATATGGTCCGCCCGCAAGGCATCGACGAGGGCCGCGAAACGCGTTTCGTTGCCGGTGGCGTCGATCGACGCGCCGTCACCGATGTAAACGATCGATCGGGTGTGGTAGCGCGGGGCGGCGAGCAAGGTGCCGCGGACCGCATCGATCACCGACACCATGTTCGTGTGACCGAGCGGCAATCGCCGCTGGAGACCTTCCAGGGCGGTGTTGACGCTCGGTTGGTTTGCCGCGACCAGCGCGTCGTTCATGGCAACGGCGACCACATCGGCGGCGAACACTTGCACGCGGTCACCGGGCCGCAGCGAGGCGACGACTTTGTTGACGGCGGCCAGGGATTCGCGACGAAACTCGCCCGCCTGGCTGGCCGAGGTGTCCATCACGATGACGACGTCGGCGGCCGGCTTCTGGACCTCCTGCAACAACGCGTCATCGGCCGATGGCAAAATCGACGCGGCGAAATAGGCCGGGCTGTCGTCGGCCACCCCGTCGGCCTGGAAACTGACGATGCGGGCCTGGGCGCCGCTGTCATTGGCAGCGCTACCCTCGGCCGCGTGGCTGAATCCTGGGGCCATCGGAATCGTCAAAGCCACAAGGCTGACAATCGGGCAAATCCACCGCCCTGGCGTAATCAAAGTCTTAAGTTGACGTGCGACGTCTCGCATCTGAATTTTCTCCGCGGTGCTTGAAAACGGCGATCTGCCTGTCTTCATCGGAACAACCGTTCTGTGTGCTAGGTTCCAAACCGCCCGAAATCCACGCACTTGGCGGGTTTCTTGCGATCTTGGGAAAAGGGATGAGTCAATCGAGAGAGATCTCTACTGGCAGAGTCTATTCCCGCTCAATTCAACTCGCTACGAAAAAAAACGCCTTTCGCCCACTCCATTTGCTCGCCATTCCGGTTGTGAGTGTTGCATTTTGCAACACCTGTATCGCAATTGATCAACTGGAATGGGCGAAAGACAAGTCAAACCCCGGTAGAGAATGAAAGAGACGCGAATGTTGTGCCAATCGGTAAAAGATCGTTGCGTGATTGTGTCAGGGGGCCAGGCTTTCAATGTCCACCGACTTGACAGGGCACGGTGGCTGAATGGAGAGGTAGGAAACTTTTGGAGGTAGGAAGATTGAAGAATTCGAATGGATGGTGCAGTTCATCATTTTCTTACCTCCAAAATCTTCTTACCTGTTTTCCGCAACGGCTAAGACAACAGGGGCCTGAACGCTTGCGAGAATCGGCTACCCCCCGGACCCCGCTACTCGGCTGCTGGGCTCTCGAACTTGAATTTGGACACCCCCCGTGACTTGCTCGGCAACTGCCCCCGAACCATCACTTCGGTGACCACCTGGGTCTCGGGATCGAAGCGGCGGTTGCTGCGTTTGTCGGTGAAGATCGCCTGGGGAAGCGTGAAACTTTCGCCCGGCTGAAGCGGGCTCGCCTGGGTGATCTCATACTGCCCGTTGAGGATGATCGACAAATGCCCGATCGGCTGGTCCAACTCGCTGGTGACCGTGACCACTGGAGTCAACACGGCCATCTGGCCACCTGTCGTCGGCAGCGGCGCCTCGTCCAGCGTCACGGCCACCGGCAAGGGTGGGCCGCCGATACTCTCGGGAAACAACGCATAAACGCTCAGCCCCACCCCGATCATCACGCAAAACGCGACGAACAACCCGCGGGAGGAAAGCTGGAACGTGGGAGCGACGCGAGGGATCTCGCTGGTTTCACTTGAATCGGCAGGAGCAGACGACGTCATGGGGAGGGCCGCGTCGATGGAGAGTCCCAGCAAAAGGGCGGACACATCAAGAACGAAAAAAAGCCGGCTGACAAATCGGTTGATCTGTCAGCCGGCAGTTGCTTCGACCCGTCGGCGGCAAAATGGAGCCGCTGGGAGAAACGCGTAAGTCTGAGCGTGCTACTGCACAAGCCGTTAAGTGACTTAGGCGAACCCTAAAAATGATCCCTCTGCCGAATTAAGAGGATCGAAGCGGGCGAGGTCTTTTTCAGACATCGCCGCGTAAGTGTAGGCCGCTGGTTCCTGACAGCAAGCTCAGGAACACCCCGACAGGAAAGTGATCGGCGTGCCGTGGCCGATGGCGTGAACCCATTTTGCAGCGTTGCCCCCGATTTTTTCGCACTGAAATGTTTTGCCAGCATCCCCAGACCCATTTCTGATTTTTTCCCGCCGTTGTTCCAATTCAGCGACTTTGGCGATGCACGACAGTTTTTCGTTCACATTTCGCGATGCCTTTCGCTTGGTGACTCAGACCTCTACCGACCCCGTAGCAACGAGTGACCGATCCATGCACCTTCTGCAACGAAATCCCGCCGCCCGAAATCCCGGCCGAAATCCCGCCGGATTATCTCCCGCGGCCCGATCGTTTGCCGGCCGGGTTACCGGCTCGGTTGCCGACTGCGGCCGCGGGTTTCCTCGCCTGTCGACGGCGATGGCCGCGATGGTGATGACTCTGGCAATGTCGCTGACGCCGTCGGCGGGAGCGGGCTCGCCATTGGATGCGGAGTTGTTCAGCGAAATCTCGATGTCCGAGACGGTGGCCGATGCGTCTCGGCCACCCGCGACGTCGTCGAAAACAACGGGCACGGTCTTGGGGGCTGCATCATTGTCCAAGCTGCTTTCGGCGGAAGGAATTCAGTGCGCCGTCGTGTCCTCGGCCGTTCGTGTCGACGTGGCGGAATTGCTGCCGGCCAACAACGACGATGCCCCACAGGGAACGCTGCTCTGCACCGTGGATGCCGACGCCGATCGCATCGATGTCGTGCTGCCTGTGGACAGTCTGCCGGTCGATGCGTCGGGAAACGAGCAGTCGGTCAACGGAGAGAAATTGATGGCGTTACTTGTCGCGCTGCAAAACCATGACCATGTCCAATTGGTCGCGTCGGGAAAAACGCTCGCGCTGCACACGTCGCTGAGCAATCAGGGCGCCACGGCGGACGGCTTGCGAACCGTGGCCGAGCGATTGGCGTTGGCGGCGACGAAGACAACCGGCATCGCAGCCACGGTGTTGACCAAGCAAGCTGTTGCCGGGGTCAACACCAACGACACGCCACCGGGGCGACCTGCAATCACGTCAGCCGACACGACATCGGTCGCAACGAAGTCAGCCGCAACGACGGCAACCGCAACAACGTTGGCCGGAACGTGGTCGGCGAAGACGTCAGCCAGCGATGCCTGGGCCATTCGCTTCGATGCCGACGACAACTTCGTGATGGTTCATACCCGAAGCGGAAAGA
>NZ_JBFHKV010000101.1:0-13102 GCF_041595215.1 Stieleria sp.
CCACCGACGTCCCACCGGCGATCGTGCGGTCGAGGAATGTGGGCGAGGTCGAAAAGAACTCCGGACGGCCGACCAGCTGCACCCGGTGCGTTTGAAACTCGAGCGGCGAAAACGAATACCGTCCGGTTTCGTCTTCGGCGGTTAGTGGATCATCGGCCGAGGTCACAATCGTGCGTTCGCCCGTGTCGAGCTGGTCGTTGCCGTTGTCATCGATGTACAGCGTCCATCCGGCCAACCCCGGTTCGCCCGCGTCCAACACTCCGTCTCGGTTCAAGTCGTCGTAAACCAGCCCGTTGATGGTCGCCAAGTTTGGAATGACTCCCAAATCGGCAACCGCCTCGGTCGTCGATAATTCCAGCGTGACCGCGGTGAAATTGTTGATGTCGTCGATCCAACGCAAGTCGGGTCGGACACGCAAGATATATTGCCCCAGTTCCAGGCTGCCGAAGCGATAGAACCCCGCCTCGTCGACGCCCAGGGTCTGCGGGTCATCGCTGGCGGCGGTGCCGACCGGTTCGTTGGCATCACGTTGCCCGTCGTTATCCAAATCCAAATAGACTCCCGCGGCGGGCACACCCGTTTCACCCGGATCGCGGACGCCGTCCCCATCGGTATCGAAAAAGATGTGTCCCGACAGACTGCGTCGGGGGAATCGCTCGACCAAGACGACGTCGCCATCGACGAAACTGCCGTTCCCAGCGCCGGTGCCTCCGAGCAGATGACCGGCGGAGTCGACAATCGTGTCGTCGTCGATCAATTCCAACTCAATCGTGCCGTCTCCGACGCCCGAGTCCAACACCACCTCGTAGATCGCGTTCCCGGATTGCGGGGTCACCGAAAGAATCGAAGTGCCGCTGACTCCCGACAAAGCCACCGCGAAATCAGCCGCGTCGACGCCGCTAACTGGCTCGCTGAACGTCACCTGAAAAACAAGATCCGCGAGATCAAGCAGAGGGGCGTTGACCGCAACGATGGAGAGCACGGTCGGTGGCTGGAAATCCACAAACAGCGGTAACGAACGTGCCACGTTTGTTCCAGTGCCTACGCCTCCGAGAGGCGCGTTCAATAGATCTCGAATCGAATCATCATCGTTCAGCTGCAACGCGATGTCACCTTGGCCGCTGGCCGCCGCAAAGTCGACCGTCACATCGTAGCTCGACGGCCCACCACTGACGGAACTGATCGTCATCCCCGCAACCTCTACCGATCCGACAACAAAATCGGAGGTGTCGACGCCGACGACGTCTTGGTCAAAGACGATTTGGTAAGTGATTTTGCCGTTGGCATCCGGCTCGGTTTGCGACGTGGTGATCGAAAGCACTTCGGGAACTTGATTGGAAAGGGCAAAGTCGGCCTGTGCAGGGCCGTCTTTGACCATCAAGTCAACTGCAACACCGCTGCCGAGGCTCGGCACGGATTGCACCCACCCTGCGCCGCCCAGCCAACGAACCAGATAAGAACTCTGGACGAGATCCTCGAAACGATACCGTCCCGTTTCGTCAATCGTCGTCGTTGCCGGATCATCGGCCGTCGTCACCGCCGTCGGTTCCCCAGAATCCAAGTCGCCATCGCCGTTCAGATCGATGTACAGAGTCTGACCGCTCAGACCGGCGTCCGTCGGCTCGATTGTTCCCGATCGATCGTGATCGAAGTAGACTGCACCGGTGATTGCCCCGGTTTCAATGCTATACGTCGGTCCCGACAAGACGGCATTGCCCGCGCCACCGACCGGATTGCCCAACGCATCCAGAACAGAATCATCGTCGACGAAATCGATTCCGATCGTCCCGACGTCTCCGTTGTGTGAAATCGAGACGACGTAAGACGCATCCGTGCCTGTCAGATTCGAAATCTGGCCGCCGGTGACGCCAGCTGCGTTGATTAAAAAATCAGTCGTCTGGAGTCCAACGACGGGTTCATCAAAGGTGACGGCGAACCGCAACGAAGTGTCACCCGTGGGGTCGGGATCCAGCTTCGTGATCGAGACCAGGGTCGGGGCCTGGTTGTCGACAATGACGGGCACCGATTCTGCGCCGCCGTTGCTGCCCGTCCTACCCAGCGGCATGCCTTCCGCATCAATGATCGAATCATCATCGATCAATCGCAGGACAAGCGTGCCTTGTCCGGTCCCGAGTGAGAGTGAGACCGTGTACGTGTCGTCGGCGCCGGTGATTGAAGCGATGTTTGCGGACGCAGTGCCGGTGACATCAACCGCAAAGTCCGTCGCGTCGAGCCCCGTAACGGGTTCGGTCAATGTCACGGTGAAGTCGATGGCGGCAAGTCGAGTCGACGTGACCGCCGGATCGATCGAAACGATACTCGGTGGCTGATTTGAAAACGCGAGATCTATATTTTCCAAAGTTGAAAGGACACTGGTCGTGACACGGTGTACGCCGACCGGTGGCAACGGGAGGGACGTGTCGACCGAAAAAAGATCCTCGAGTCCGTTCGTGTCACCCGTGACCAGGTTACTCGCCACCGACGCAAAGACGACTCGCGATCCGTCGGCAGAGACCGATGGTGCGTACGAATCACCCTGGCCGGGGCTCGCCGAGGAATCCGCCGACACCAGTTCGACATACTGGCCGCTGCGGTGGAAATTAAACACGTCCTCAAAACTGCCGTCGACCCAAGGGACAAGCCCCGTCGCGTTGGACACGAACGCGACCAGTTCACCGTTCTCGTCGATCGACGTGATGCCCGTCGCGCCTCCCGCCGCGGTACCGTCGGGGCGACGCGAGATGACAGTGTTTTCGCGGCTGATAAAGTCATAGATGAACGCATCGCCCTGGCCGTTGGAATCACCAGCGACCAAATTACTTGCGTCGGAAACATAGGCCACGATCATTGCATCATTGCTGATCGACGGCCGGTAGGATGTCCCGTTGCCGGCGGAATCGTCGGGCGCCTTGGAGACGTACGTGGTGCTGCCAAAATTCTTGGGCGCCCGCACGACCACTTGTTCGCCGATGACCGAGGGCAGTCCCGTCAAATTGGGCGCTGACGTCAGAAACGCCACGCGTCCACCGTTGGTGGACACCGAAGGTGAGTGCGAGGGGCCATCGGATTGACGTCTGTTTGATGTTAAAGACGCCAGGGTCAACTGGTTTTCAACACGATCAAACAAAAAGATATCTTCGAATCCGTTGACATCACCCGAATGCAGATTCTCCGCGTGGGAGCTGAACGCGACGTAGCGTCCCAAGGAATCGATATCCGAAACCATGCCGACCGGGCCATCCCCCTGATCGCCGTTCCATGCCACCGAGATCCGCTCGGTTTTTCCCTGAACCAAGTCCCTTAAGAAAATGTCGGCGAATCCGTTCGTATCATTCTCAACCAGATTGGTTGCGGTCGAATAGAAGACGACAAATTGACCATCGTCGGACACGACCGCGTGCGAGGAATCACCGTCGGCCGCCAAGCCGTTGTGTGCGACCGAGACGAGTTGGATTTGTCCGGATTGCAGATCCCGGACAAACACATCACGCCCGGGCCCGTCACCGGCGACAAGATTGTCGGCAAGCGAATCGAAGGCGACTCGCGTGCCCGTCCGATCGGTTGACGGATTGCTGGCCGCCACGTCGATTTGGCGACCGGCTGAATCCAGACTGGCGCGAACAATCGGTCGACCGCCAATCGCGGGTGCGGTCAACACATCATCCACGGGGACGACTAACGTGACGTCATACAAGCCGGAGAAAAGTGGCCCCAGCGTGTAAGTGCCGTCGACCTCGGTCAGCGTCGACGACTCGCCCGTATCCAACACGCCATTATGGTTTGCGTCGACGAACACGGTTTGACCGACCGCGACCGATTCAGCGCCATCGAGAATGCCATTCCCGTTGGCATCGTCGAACACCTTTCCCGTGATGTATCCGGTCGGATCTCGCTCGATGATGTAACGGGTCTGCAGGACAGACGCATCACCAAAGCCACCGGCAGAGAGCGGATTGCCGGCCAGGTCCTGGATCTCGACACCGGGAGCTAATTGAAGTTCAATCGTTCCGGTCCCCAGACCGGTGGCCACATTGATGGTGTATTGGTTGCCCGATCGGGTAATGTCCTGAATCGTCGCGTCCGGCAGGCCGGTCGCGATCAGTTGAAAATCGGCGGCATCGACCGTATCGAAGACATTTTCATCAAACGCGATTCGATAGCGAACCAGAGAACCGGTCGTGTTTTCGTCGTTCAGGCGAGCGACCGCCTCGATTTGCGGCGGCTTTTGATCCAGAACCAGCGGAATGCTCCTGACCGAATCGGTTCCCAACGTTGTGGGGCCGCTCAGTGAATTGCCGTTGTTGTCGATGATCGTTTCGTCGTCGACCACACGCAATGTCAGCGTCCGGTCGGCGTCGGGAAAATCGGGCGTGCCGGTGACGATCGTCACGAAGTATTCCGCTCCTGATCCGCTGACCGATTGCACCGACGATCCGGTGATTTGATCTGCTTCGAGAATAAAATCTGTGACGTCGACTCCCGTGACGGGTTCCGAGAATGTGACCGTCATCTGCGCGGTCGCGTTCCCCTCGCGCGGACGAGCCGTCGGCGCGATGATGACGACATTCGGTTCCAGATCGACCAAACCGAAATCTGCACCGTCATAATCACCGCCGGCCGCACCGAGCACGATGTGTGGCTCGGCAACACGCAGTCCCTCGGTTTTGCGGTAATAGCTGACAAAGCGATCTGAAGTGGCATACAAGAACGGATTCGCATCGGTCAGCGCCATGTCCTCGCCCCAGGGCGCGCCGCTGTTTTGTCCGAATGTTTCCAACAGCGTCAATCGTCCCGTCGCCTGGTCCACATCCAGGATCGCCAACCGCATGTTGTAGGTGCCAACCACATACAGCAGACTCCCGTCCGATGAAAGCGCGATGGCCTCGGGACCTTTGATCGCGGTCGCCAAACCCGGGGCCCCACCGACCACTTGAATCCGCTGCAACAGGCCGTCCGACGCTCCCCGCGAGTAGACGGTCAACGCGTCGTCATCCTGAGCGCCGGCGTACAGAAATTGTCCGTCGCTCGAAATCGCCAGGGAGTGAACGCCATCCAGCGAGTCGTCTCCCGTCAAGCTTTCACTCAAAACTTGAAGACGTGTCAATTCGCCCGTCACGGCGGAGATCGAGAACACTTCGATTAAATCGGGCTGGATGGAACCGAACGAGGGCACCGCATCTACCGCGGTGTATAGAAATCCGCTGCTCGGATCGATGGCCAGGTCCCTGCGGTCGCGAACAAACCCCTCGAAAAACTGGTTCGCATAAGTCAACTCGCCGGTGACCGCGTCTCGCGTGAAGGTCTTGATCGCGGAGGATCCGGTGTAGACAAATCGACCATCAGGGCTGACTTCGACCAAGTAGCCGCCACCGGTGATCGTTTGACGATGCGAGATCACGCCGGTCTCTGCGTCGCGATCAAACACGCCCAAGTTGTCACCGTCATAGCCGGTCACATAAAGATGTTTTTGATCCGGAGACAACGTGATCTCGCGAAATCCCTTGTTTGTGTCGTTTCCGTGATCGATCGTCATGATGCGTTCGATCCCGGCACCATCGTCAGCGATACGATAGACAAGGATGTCATCGGTGCCCTCGTCGGCGACGTACAGAAACTTCCCATCGTCGCTGGCAACGATGCTCTTGTCGTCGTTACTGAGCGGCTGGCCCAAAGACGATTGGCCGGCAGGAAAGGCGCGACCGCTCGACGGATGGCTCTGCTGGACGTTGGGATCGGCCGAGACAAGACGCACCGTGCGAAAACCGGCCGTCAGACCATCGAACGTGTACTGTCCGGTCTCATCAATCGTCGTCGTGGCGGGGTCATCGCTCGCAGAGACTTGACTCGGTTCGGTCCCCGCGTCGAACTGCCCGTTGTCATCCAAGTCGACGTACACGGTGACGTTTGCAATCCCGGGTTCACCCACATCACGAATCGAGTCGCGATTGACATCATCCCAAATCACACCCGATATCGAGACGTCGCGATCGACCACGATCAACGCGCTGTCGAAATCACCGTTTCCGATCCCCGTTCCACCGACGGGTTTCCCGACAGCATCAACGACCGTGTCGTCGTCGTTAAAACGAAGCCCGACTTCGGAGTTGAGTGAACTTCCGACATAGACTTCAACGTAGTAGCGTCCCGGAATGGTCGAAGACGCTTGAAAACTCGTGATGCTCGCATCCGCGCTGGTCCCGACGATTGAAAATTGCGACTCGAGCACGCCCGTGACCGGTTCGTTGAAATCGATCGTAAAATCGATTCGGTTTTCCGCGGTCGGACTCGACTGTCCGGCCGTGATCGACACCACCGAGGGGTCCAGCAGATCAACCTCAAGCGGAGCCATCGAAAACTGGCCATTGCCTGTCCCGGGCCCTCCCAGAGGAACACTTTCAACGTCGACGATCGAGTCGTTATCCAGGATCGTTAGTTCCAACGTGCCCTGGTCTTCACCCACCGTGATCGTGACCACGTAATCAGCGCCGCTTCCCGACAGATCGACAACGTTGGCCGACACAACGTTGCCCCCGAGCGAGATGTCGGACAGATCGAACCCGGTGACGGGCTCGCTGAACGTCACATCGATCGTGATCGGGGATTGATTTGCCGGAGTCGTGCCCGAGTATTGAACCGAATCGACAGCCGGGATCAGATTGACCGCCGCGAACGGAGCGAGCACGGACGTTTCGCCGAGCAAGACTTCGACGGCCACGTTCGTTGCGACCCAGGGTCCGGCATCACGGTCAAACGCAACCACCGCATCATCATAGGCACCGACGACATACAGATACTCATCGTCATTGGAAAACTCGGCATCCCAAGCGCCGTTGAGTCCGTCGACGCCGCCGAACCCGTCACGCACCACTTGTCGAGTCGTCAATTTTCCCGTTGCGGAGTCTCGATTGTAGATCACAATCGCGTCATGAATTTCATACATCGCGACGACATGGTGGCCGTCCCTACTGACCAAGACCGAGATCGGACGCGTCGTTGCAGTGCTGCTCGGGTCGGGTACAAATTCATTAAACGAAAGCTCACCGGTCACGAGATCGCGATCGAGCACCGCAAGCCCTTCGTTGAAGTAACCGGCGACGTACAGATTTTTCCCGTCGGGGCTCATCGAGATCCCAGATGCCCCCGACAATCCGTTGACGCCGGAATCGGTCTGGCGGACCGTTTGTTTCAGCGTCAGCAATCCGGTTGTTGAATCACGGTCATAAACGGTGACGCCCGATTGCACCTGGCCCGAAACATAGACGTGTCGTTGGTCGGGGCTGATTTCGACCGCGAAAGCGCCCGCGGTGTTGGCCGTCAATTTCTGAGCAAACGTCAGCAAGCCGGTCGAGGCATCGCGGGTGAACACGGCGACCGACGAATCATCGATCGCCGCGACATAGACGTGCCGGCCGTCTTTGCTGATCTGCACGCTCACTGCGTTGTTCAACCCATCAGCACCGCTGAATCCATCACGAAGCCTGCCGAGATAAGCGATCGTCCCGTCGCTGGGATCGCGATCGAACATCACCAACGAGTCGCCGATTGACGATGCCACGTACAGGCTTTCACCGTCTTCGCTGATCGCGATCGACTGTGCACCCAACAGTCCCGCGACGCCACCGATGTTTTCGACGACCTGCTGAACGACAGTCAATTGTTCGGTCGCGGCAGTACGTGCGAAGACCGTGACGGAATCGTCGTTATAGGAGGCGACGTACAGATAGTTGCCGTCTGGACTGGTCGTCACGCCGGCGGCTTCATCTAAGTAGTTGGCTCCCGATGTCCCATCCTTGATCGACTGGACGAGGGTGACGACGCCCGATCCTGCCGAACGCGTTGCGGGATTGGTCAACGCGAATCCGGCCGGTGGAATCACCATAACCGAGTGGCTACCGGGACCGACGCCGCTGATTCGATACGCCCCCGATTCATCCACCGTCGTGGTCACTGGATCATCAACCGCGGTCATCGCAACGGGTTCGCCGGAATCGAACTGGCCATTGGTATTGATGTCGACGAAAACGGTCGCTCCGGCGAGCCCTGGCTCACCCAGGTCCCCGAAACCGTCTTCGTCGGTGTCGACGACCAAACGGCCACTGATCGATCCTGAATTCACAATCGAAATCGGATCAGAGAGCAATCCTCCGTTGTCGAGCCCCGTTCCTCCGAGCGGATAGGCCGCAGCATTGAGGATGGAATCATCATCGATCAGACGCAAACGCAGCGTTCCATCGCCGCTGCCTGTATTGACCAAGACGTCGTACAGCATCGGACCACCGGTCACGCTCAGCACCGACGCCCCGCTGATGCCCGTCGACTCGATCACGAAATCGCTCGGCTGCACGCCGGTCACTGGTTCGTCAAACGTCGCAGTGAAGGACACCGTCGGATCCGAGACGGGGCCGACCACTGCGGAACTGAGGCTGGTCGCCGAGGGATACAGGATTCGAATCCCAAAGTCGGCAGCCATCGTCTCGCGCCGTGCCGTCGTGATGACATGCGGTTCCGAAGTGACATCGCCGCCCAGACGGGTGAACCGTGTAAGACTATGGTCGCTTGCTGCTGCGGCGAATAACTCACGACCGTCGGGCGATAGTTTGACAAATTCCACACCATTGAGGGCATCGTGTGGAGCAACATCATTCACGACTTGAAGGGAAGTCAGCTCACCGGTCTGTGTATCACGGGAAAGCGTCACGACCGCGTCCAGCGTTTTGTCCGCGACGTAGACAAACCGACCGTCCGCACTGATCTCCAACTCGTGTGGCGCATTCAGGCCGAAAGCCCCACCCGCCTGTTGCACCCACTGCCCGGCGATCAGCCGGAAGACCCTGATTTTATCCGATCCGCTGGAAGTCGTTGCGGAGTACGCGAATTGCCCATCGGGAGAAAAGGCTATATCGGAGGATGAAGAGAGTCCGCTGAAAAACTGCGACTCGACCAGACGGCCACTTCCGGGCGTGATGTTGTAGACCGTCAATTTTGACGAAAAAAACGCACTGACAAACAACTGAGAACCATCCGGCGAGACCTGAACTTTGTTGGGATTGTCCAGGCCGTCGACGCCATCGATTTCGTGACGCAACTCTTGAATCGGTTGCAACAGTCCCGTTGCGACATCAATCCGATAGGCTGAAACGGTGTCGCTGTAGATTCCTGCGGTATAGAGGAACTTGCCGTCGGGGCTGATCGCCGCGGAACTGATTCGTTCAAACGAATTGCCTTCACCGACCGTCCCCTGAACCGTGTCCACGACACTCAGTTCGCCGGTCGCCCTGTCACGACCGACGACAAAGATCGTATTGTCCGCGATCAAGTAGCCCGAACCCTCGTCAGGCCCGAAAATCAAGTGCCTGGGTGCGCCCAGCTCGGAAAAGCCGGGACTGGTGTCGGACCAAGATCTGTCGAACACAAACGGATCGCTGACCGACGCGCGATTGAAAAGGGAGACCTTGTTGCCGTTAGGCGATAACGCGTACAGCTGCTTTCCGTCCCGGGTCAGCGTGATTCCGTACGTCAAAAACAGCGTGTCCGAGCTGTTCACGCCACCGAAGACCGAATCCGTAAAGCTCAATAAGCCGTCATCCTGCGCATAGGAGACCGGAGCGGTCTGACGATACTGAGTCGCATCAACCCTTAACTCATACGTCGTCACAGCCGCCAAGCCGGTCAGCGTATACATTCCCGTTTCATCGATCTCGGTCGTCGCAGGATCATCGTCTTGCGTGACCACGGAGGGTTCGCCGGCGTCTCGTGATCCGTTTGCATTGCGATCGGCGTAGACCGTGATTCCAACTTGCCCGGATTCATTGAGATCCGAAAGCCCGTCCGCATTTGCGTCGACCCAAACGCGCCCACTGATGGTTGCGTCATCGATCATGACGACGGAGGATTGAACGGATCCGTCACCCGATCCGCTACCCGCCGTGCCGACATCGCCGAGCGGATTGGCCGCCACATCCACAATTGTGTCATCGTCGACCAACGCGAGCGCAATGCTACCGGCCGTACCGGTGACGCTGACGTCGACGCGATAAACACTGGCATCGCTGGTCGCGACGACGGCGTCCACGTTGCCAACGGCCCCCGCGCCGTCGACAGATTGAAAATCAGTCACATCCACGCCGCTGACCGGCTCGTCAAACGTCACGAAGAAAGAAAGCTGACGAGCCAATGGAGCAACGCCCGGCGCAGCAGCAATGGCGGCGACCTGGGGAGGGAGCGAATCCACGTGCAAGGCTGCGGTGCGACGGACCACCGCGCCGGTTCCGATACCGCCCAAGGGAATCGCATTTGCATCAACGATGGTATCGTCGTCGATCAATTGCAATTGCAGATTTCCCGCATAGCCTGGTGTCGTCACAGTGATCGTGTAATCGGTCGGCCCGCCGCTGACCGATGTGATCGCGGAGTCGGCCAGGCCGCTGTTAAACAGTTGAAAATCGCCTACGTCCACGCCGGAAACGGCTTCGTCAAAGACAAGCGTGAAATCGACTTGATCTGCAGGCTCGGGACTGACCGACGTGGTTGAAAACCCAGTGACTTGTGGTGACGCGTCGCTGACCGCAAAATGAATGTTTGTGACCGATTGACCATCCACCGTGGTGACCAGCGATGCGATTGCAGATCGCCCGGTGGGATTGGTCCAGAAGGTCTGAAGACGATTGCTCGCCTGGGAGGCCAAGTAGAGATGCTGGCCGTCGGGGCTGATCGCAACGCCCTCGGCGTCTTCCATGCCCCGGACGTCGCTTGAATCGAGCGTTTGGTTTAATGTCACCGCACCGCTGATCGGATCACGATCAAAGGCCAACAGCGAATCGGTATAACTGGAGGTCGCATAGATCGCGGATTGATCGGGACGCATCACCAACTTGTCCAGACGTTTGGAGCCCAAGTCGAGCGACCCTTGAACTTGGACATCACCTGTCACTTCATCACGCGTCAGCGTCCAAAGTCGGCCGTTAAAATCGGCGACATACAAGAAACGACCATCGTCGGAAAAGATGACGTCTCGGTTGGACCCCAGCGCAAGACTCGTCCCGCTGAGCGCCACGACGCCTGTCGCGGGATCACGATCGAGGAACGTCAGTGGTCCGCCGCTTGCCTGAGTCGCGACGGCGACAAGCGTTCCGTCCGGCGAAACTCGCGGCTGTTGGGGGAAGTTCATCCCGACCACACCGTCAACGCCTTCGGTAAACGTTTGGGCTAACGAAAGCGTTCCGGCTGATGCATCAACGTTGTAGACCAACATTGATTGGGTCGTTGAAGAGGTCGCGAACAATTGTGAGCCGTCGGGCGCGAGTGCGAGGGCGTAGACGCGATCGAGGTTGGCATCGTCACTGATCGTGATCGACTGCACCATGGACAACGCACCCAAGGAATTCATCTGCAAAACGTTGATGGCATCTGAATACCCGGCAGGGACATAGAGGAAGCGCCCGTCGGGTGAAAACACGCTGCGACGAATCCCATAAAGCGTGGTGCTATAGAAATCGGCTTGATAGGTCAGCTGGCCATCTTGGGCACGCCGTGCGTACGTGGTGACACGTTGCCCTTGGTCCCAGCCCACGACCACGAATCGGCCGTCCGGTGAAACTTGAACATCTGTTGGTCCGGAGACGAAGTTTTGCAACGGCCGCGGTGCGTTTTCAAACAGCGTCAGCGCCGAGCCGGTTGCCGGTGAAAGTGGCGCCGTCTGCCGCGTGTTGGCCGAAAGCTCGATCGTCACGTGATGGGTCTGTTCGCTCAGGTTGCCGAGCACATAGCGGCCAAGCTCGTCGACGCCCGGCGTTCCCGGGTCGTCCGCGGTGGTTTGCGTGAACGGTTCACCCGCGTCCCGCGCTCCGTTGGTATTCAGGTCGGCATAGACCGTGACTCCGGCGATTCCCGCTTCGGCATTGTTTTCAAGACCGTCTTGATTTGAATCCGCAAACACCAAGCCTTCGATCGACGCGGTCAGTAAATGACGTGCCTCCAACGACTCATAGAGCATCCGGCGTCGGGACTGTCGCGGCTGTCGTTGCGGCCCCCGATCAGAATGATTCGGTTCGCAGACGGGGCGGTTGCGTCGCGCAGACTTCATGTTGCGAACCTCGAGCCAAGCGACTGGGGAAAGCAGCCCGGCGATCCGGTGATGAGGAGGGGAATGAGTGTGGGCAGGGGGAGAGAGTGTCGCTAGCTTAGCGGTTACCAACGCGCGACGCAAAATTCGACGGCTGGCCGCCAAACCCCACCCTGACCATTGAAGCTCAGCCGTCGATCGCCCCCACCGCAGCGACGTTGACACCACCCGGCGCGTTGATGGTTAGCGGCAGGGCTTGCGCCCAATACCGCTAAATCGACAAGGTATTGACCAGCGCAGGGCCCGTAGGCTAGCGCCAAACGGCTGATAATCAATGGACATCAGCCGGTTCGCGCCAGCGTCCGGGCGCCCCTCAATGTCGATTTAGCGGTATTGGGCGCGAGCCCTCCGGTCTTTCACTGTGTGTTCACGCTGAAACCGGACGGCTCGCGCCGTTCCGCTATCTCCTTCCATGCCAACGTTGGTGGCATTGGACGCGCGGCTATAGGACGCGAGTCTGTTCCGGATTCAACTGCCGACCAACGACCGGATGTAACCGGCAAATCCGCGCATGTCCGAGGGCAGCGGATGATCGTGGGACGGTCCGATGATGATCGGGCCGTCGATCGGATCGGGATGCAAACCGTGGCTGCCGCGGACGAGGTTGGCGTCGAGCGGAATGACATCCATCTTGTAGCGCATGCCGAGCTTCTTTTGCAACAACCGCGCCGCCATCCGCACCTTGCTGGTCATGAACAACTCGCAAGGGTCATAGCCCGGTTTGCGATGGATATCCACCGTGCGGGCAAAGTCGGGCGCGAGCGCGTCGTCGTTCCAGTAGTAATACGTGAACCAGGCATCAGCCTGGGCCAATGCGATCAGCTCACCGCTGCGTGGATGATCGAGTTCCAGATCACCGGGATCAAAGACGCCGCCGATCCCCGGGACCGCTTCAAGCTCCTTTCGCACCGAGGGGACCAGACCGGGATCGTTGACGTAGACGTGCGCCAATTGATGATCGGCGACCGCAAACGCCTTCGA
>NZ_JBFHKV010000102.1:0-13082 GCF_041595215.1 Stieleria sp.
AGCTGCTTGCAACCGACCGCCACGCCGGTGCAGCTGCCCTGTCTGATTCAAAATGGAACTCAACTTATGAACACACGTTTAACATTCGTCGCAGCCCTGTTGCTCTTTCCGTTGGGGATCGGTGCTCAGGAGCCGAACTCTGAAACCGACACCGCCAACCGGGTAATCGTCGTCAGCGGCACGGGAGAGGTGAACGGCGTGCCCGATGTGGCCGAGATCAATGTCGGTGTTGTGGTCGAGGCAGACAGCGCCAAAGCGGCGCTGGTCGCAAACAACGATCAAATGAAGCGACTGCTGGAGAAACTGAAACAGCTTGGCATCGCCGAAAAAGACATCCAGACCACCAGTTTCAACGTCGCGCCGCGCTACCAACGCATGCGCAATCCCGACGGCGAGCCGCCCAAGATCGATGGCTACCGGGTGTCCAACCAGGTCCATGTCCGGGTGCGTAAAATCGAATCGCTGGGCGTCGTGCTCGATCAAGTCGTCACGGCCGGCGCGAACCAAATCAACGGCATCAGCTTTTCGATTGCCGATTCAGAAACGTTGATGGACGAAGCCCGCAACAAAGCCATCCGTGACGGCAAGCGAAAAGCCGGCTTGATGGCCAAGGAAGCCGGCGTCAAGCTCGGCCAACTGGTGGAAATCCGCGACCACTCCGGCGGCAACCAGCCCGGACCGATGCGTTTCATGGCGATGGCCGAATCCCGTTCGTCGGTTCCCATTCAAACCGGCGAACAAACGCTTTCGGCACAGGTTCAACTGACGTTCAAGTTCGAATGAACGGGCCCAATCCCTACCGGCCGACGCAAGTCGTCAACCCTGATGACTTGCGTGACTTGCAATCGCCGTATCGAAAACGCCCGGCCAAGCCGGTGTCGGCGCGAACCAGAGTGGTGGCCTCCCTCGGGCTCTTTGCCGGCGGGTTGATGGTTCAGGCTGCCACGGGTTCCTTCGGGTTTTTGTTGTGGTGGTGCTGCTATCTCGCGAGCATGATCTGCTTGATTTGGGCCATGTTCGCGACTGTTGCCGACTGAGTCGTCTGCTTTGCCACACGTGCTAAATCTCAAGGTGTTGTCGACGTGCCACAATGGAGACGAGCAAGATGACTGAAAAGGTCGCGATCGTGACGGGTGCGAGTCGCGGGATCGGCGCCGCGACGGCGAGGCTTCTCGGCCGCAACGGGTATCGTGTTGCGGTCAATTTCCGCCAACGATCGAATGCGGCCCAGGCGGTCGTGGAGCAAATTGTTGCCGACGGACGCGAGGCGTTCGCCGTCCAGGCTGACGTTTCGGACGAGCACGAAATCCGACGGCTGTTTGCGGCGGTCGACGATCGCTGGGGACGGCTCGATGCGCTCGTCAACAATGCGGGGATTCTGGAACCGCAGGCGACGGTGCAAGCGATCACGGCCGATCGTTTGAATCGAATTTTCTCCGTCAATGTGATCGGTCCGTTTCTGTGCTGCCGCGAAGCGATCCATCGCATGAACGACGGCGGCAACATCGTCAATGTGTCCTCGATCGCCTCGCGCACCGGGTCACCCAATGAATACGTCGACTATGCGGCATCCAAGGGTGCGATCGATTCGTTGACGATCGGTTTGGCCAAGGAGGTAGCCGGCCGAGGAATCCGGGTCAACGCGGTCCGACCGGGGATCATCGAGACGGAAATCCACGCCGACGGCGGAGAACGGGGACCGGCTCAACGAATCGGCGCCACGCTTCCGCTGGGACGGCCCGGCAAATCGGAGGAGGTCGCCGAAGCGATCCTGTGGTTGGTGTCGGATCGATCCAGTTTCACCACGGGCCAGCTCATCGACGTTGCCGGGGGAATCTGACGCCGATTCAGACCGCCAACGCGAAGGGACGTTGATGCAACACCTGAGCCGCCGGCCGTCAGGCCACGGGCCCACCGGACGCGTGCTGATTAGCGCCGCCCGGACGCTGGCGCGAACCGGCTGATGCCAAAGTGCGCGGCACGACCCCGACGGGGTCCAAGCCAGTAGCCGGAGGTGAGCGAAGCGACACCTCCGGAAATCCGGTCCCACGTCAAACGCGACCCCGAAGGGTGTCGAAGCAAATGACGTCGGCGCCCTCGGACCCGGCCCGCACGCTCAAGCTCACCATTCACCTCCTTTACGAGCGCAGACTGCCGCACCGCCGGCGGATGCATTCGACGCGACCCCGGCGGGCGTCTTGCTAGCAGCCAGGCGGGCTTTCTGGGGGCGTTTCGGTTTCGCCGGTTGGTCTGTTGGGCTTGGAGGGGTAAATTGCGGGCATGGAAGCCACAGCTAAAACATTGCCGACGATTCGCCAATTGCCCCCCAATCTGATCAACCAGATCGCCGCCGGGGAGGTGATCGAGCGACCCGCGTCGGTGGTCAAGGAATTGTTGGAAAACAGCGTCGACGCCGGGGCGACTCGGATCGAGGTTTCGATCGTCGGCGGCGGCACCGAGATGATCCGCATCAGCGACAACGGTTGCGGGATGACGGCCGAGCAATTGCCGCTGGCGTTGGCCAGTCACGCGACGAGCAAGCTGCCGACCGACGAGGACTTGTTTCACGTGTCCACGCTCGGGTTCCGCGGTGAAGCGTTGGCGTCGATCGGCAGCGTGTCTCAATTGACCATCCGCAGCCGCACCGACGGCGAGACTGCGGGCAACGAAATTCGAGTCCGCGGCGGCGTGATCGATCCACCACAGCCTTGTGGTTGCCCGGTCGGAACGGTGATGGAAGTCCGCAATCTGTTCTTCAACACGCCGGTTCGGCATCGGTTTTTGAAAACCGCGCAAACCGAAAAAGGGCACATCGTGGAGGCCTTCACGCGGATCGCGCTGGCCAATTCGCACATCCACTTCGTGCTCAACAACAACGACAAACCGCTTTATGACCTGCCGGTGACCGAGCGGTGGAGCGAGCGGATTGCGGCGTTCTTCGGCGGCGAAATCGCCGACGCGTTGATCCCGATCAACAGTGACGACTCGCAAATCCATGTCCAGGGTTACGTCTGTGATCCGTCGGTCAGCCGCGGCAATTCGCGGATGCAGTATCTGTTCCTCAACAGCCGACACATCCGCGACCGTTCGCTGCAGCACGCCTTGGGCGAGGCCTATCGTGGGTTGTTGATGGTCGGCCGGCACCCGGTTTGTTTCTTGCGGATGTCGATGCCGCCGGAGTTGATCGACGTCAACGTGCACCCGACCAAGTTGGAAGTCCGTTTCACCGACGGCGGCCGAGTTTACAGCCGGTTGTTGCAGACGCTGCGACACCATTTCTTGACCACCGACATGACGCAGCGGGTCGGCCCCGCGCCGGTTGCCGACGACGCGGACCTGACGCCGGCGCCCCGCAGTGAACTGGGGATGCCGGTTCGAGCCGAGCAGGCGCATCGGCAATCGGTGATCGAATGGGCGCGAACTGGAAACAACCCATCCGACGTGTTCGTCTCGCCCGCCCGCGGTGACGATTCCAGCGGCGGATCGGCGATGGGATCCGCTCCAGACGTCGCGGCTCGTTCGATTCCCTCGTTCGGTTCGGTCCCCAGCTTTCAACCGTTCCCCGGCGGCGGCTCACCCGCGATGCCTCACCAGGCGTCTCCGACGGCGACGACCGACTCGGCGAGCGACGAAAACGTGGCGCCCTGGGACGGCCCGCAAGCCGCATCGCCGGAAGATTCCGGAGTCGACCACCCCGCCGTTTGCCATCTCGGGTTTCAAGTCCACAACCGCTACCTGGTCACCCAAGACGAAAAAGGCATGGTCGTGATCGACCAGCACGCGCTGCACGAACGCGTCTTGTACGAGCGGGTCAAAACCAAAGTCTTGGAGAGCGGTCAATCACTCGAATCGCAAGGGTTGCTGGTCCCCGAGCCGGTCTCGATGACGCCGGCCGAACGAACGGCGGTGTTGGACCACCAGGAAACCTTGGCGCAGATCGGGATGGAAATCGCAGAGTTCGGCGGGGATACGATTGTGATTCGATCGTACCCGGCGATGCTCAAGAACAAGCCGCCGGCGGACATGCTTCGGACGCTGATGGAATCGGTGCTCGGGGGCGGCGAAAAACCCGAACCGATCGAATTGCTCAATCATTTGCTTTCGACGATCGCGTGCAAGGCGGCCGTGAAAGCCGGCGACCCGCTGCGGCCTGAAGAAATCCGCGCCCTGTTGGAACAACGTGACCTGTACAACGACACCCATCACTGCCCGCACGGCCGGCCGACGGCGTTGTTTTTCAGCCGTGACGAGCTGGACCGCATGTTCGGGCGACTGGGACCGCGCGCCCGGACGACGAAATGACGGCGGTTTCGGCGGACCGAATGGCCATCCGGGGGCGGCCCATCTGGGGCAAACCGGTCACGTTTCTGCTGGGCTAACCGAGTCCCTGCGGGTGCGCTAGAATGGTGACGTCCATTATCTTCATTGGCGAGCGTGATGCAGAACGAACCGACCATCATCCTGTCTGGAACCGACCCCGACCTTCCACGCAAATTGCCGTCCGGAATACGCCGCTACTCGGGGCTCCGTGAAATCGCCCGGGGCGGCAACGGCGTCCTCAGTGCAGCTTTCGACCCCGTCACCGGCCGGACCGTGGCGATCAAGATGCTGCACAGCGACAACCGGAATGTCCCCAACGAAAAACGCCGGCTGCTTCGCGAGGCCCGTGTCACCGCCCAGCTGCAACACCCCAACACGATCCCGGTTTACGAAATCGGAAACGACTTGGTGCACGGCATCTACTTCACGATGAAGCTGATTTCGGGAGTCAATCTGTTCGAGATTCTCAAGCAGATCGCCCGCGGGGATGAAGAAATCGCCAAACGCTACCCCCAAGTTCGCCGGATCTCGGCACTTGCCGACGCCTGTTTGGCCTTGGCCTATGCCCACGCACGTGGCGTGATTCACCGTGACGTCAAACCCGAGAATATCTGGCTGGGCAATTTCGGCGAAGTCTATCTGCTCGATTGGGGCACGGCGAAGGTTTGGGGATCGATGGATGACCAAACCGTGACGCGATACGACGCGTCCCAGCTTCAGAAAGAAGAAGACGAACAGCAATTGTTGACGCTGACCGGCGGCGGCCAGCGCCCCGGCACCCCGTTGTACATGTCGCCGGAACAAATCCAAGGCACACGGACCATCGACGAACGCAGCGACATCTTTAACGTGGGCGTCTGCATGTACGAATTGTTGGCGATCCGTGAACCGTTCCGGGGCGCCAACATCGACCAGACGTTTCGCAACATCATCTCCGGCGAAGTGCCTCCGCCGAGCGAAAAGTCACCGGAACGAAAGATCCCCAAGGCGGCCGACGAAATCGTCATGCGGGCGATTCAAAAGAAGCCGCAACAACGATTTCAAACTATGCGTGAGATGGTCGATGCCATCGAAGCGGTGCTTCCCCAGTTGGACCAAGGCTGATCTGACTCAATGTGCGGAATCACCGGAGCGGTATGGCAAAGCGAGTCTCTTCGTGTCGATCGGTCGCTGCTGAAGCAGATGACCGACGCGATCGCGCATCGCGGTCCGGACGACGACCGCGTTTGGATTGACAACGATCAACGCGACGGCCAAGGACGTCGCTACGGCGTCGCACTCGGATTTCGCCGCCTGTCCATCATCGATGTCGAAGGTGCCCCACAGCCGATGTCCAACGAGGACGGCGGCGTGCGAATGGTTTTCAACGGCGAGATCTATAACTTCAAAGACCTCCGCCATCGGCTCGAAGGCAGCGGCCATCAATTTGCCACCCATGGCGACGGTGAATCGGTGCTGCACCTGTATGAAGACATCGGCACGGATTGCTTTGCCGAACTCAACGGCATGTTCGCGATCGCGATCTGGGACACGCGCCGCAGCCGACTGGTGCTGGCGCGGGATCGGATCGGACAAAAACCCCTCTACTACGCGTTGGTCGGCGATCGGCTGGTCTTCGGCAGCGAACTGAAAAGCCTGGCGGCCGTCCCCGGTGTCTGCAATGAAATCGACCCCGCGGCGATCGATGAATTCTTGACCTATCAGTATATCCCGCACCCGGGAACGATCTGGAAGGGCGTTCGAAAACTGCCGCCGGGCCATGTCGCGATCTTCGAAAAAGGCAAACTGGTCGTCCAGCCGTATTGGGATTTCGACCCGACCGTCGAAGTGCCCCGCAGCAAGGGCGAAGCGGTCGAGCGGCTGCGCGAATTGCTTTCCGATTCGGTCCGTCTGCGTCTGCAGAGCGATGTGCCGTTGGGATCGTTCTTGTCCGGCGGCATCGATTCGTCCTTGATCACCGCGATCGCCCAGCGCCAAGAAGGCGACACGCCGATCCGCACCTTTAGCATCGGATTCCCGATCGCCGACTTCGACGAAACCGGCTACGCGGCCCAAGTCGCCGAGCACCTGGGGACCAACCACCAACGCTTCGAAGTCCAGCCCAACGGCGTGGACATCATCGACAAACTGGTTTGGCATTACGACGAACCGTTCGGTGATTCATCCGCCGTGCCCACGTGGTACCTGTCCGAATTGACGCGCCGCGAAGTCACGGTGGCGCTGTCCGGCGACGGCGGTGACGAACTGTTCGCCGGCTACGATCGCTACCGCGCGTTGTGGTTGAGCGTGCGTCTGCGGAGGATGTTTCCGATTCACAAACTACCGGGCATCGGGCTGATTCAGCGATTGCCCGACAACAACAAACAGTATTCGATCACGCGGCGCGCCAAACGTTTTTTGGAAGCGATCGATCAACCGGAAGCACGGCGCTATTTGAATTGGCTGCAGATCTTTCCCGAACGGATGCGGGCGGAGTTGTACACCGACGAGTTTGTCCAGCGATTGCCGGGCGAAGACCCGTTCGAGTTCCTCGGCGCGATCTGGGATCGCAGCGAGGGCCGCGACGTCGTCACCCGGGCATCGATCACCGACATGTTGTCCTATCTGCCGTGCGACCTGTGCACGAAAGTCGACATCGCGTCGATGGCCCATTCACTGGAGGTGCGACAACCGATGCTGGACCATCGCGTCGTCGAGTTCGCCGCCTCGCTGCCGGTGCATTTAAAATTCCGCGGCCGGCGCGGCAAACTGCTGCTTCAGGACGCATTCGGATCGATGATTCCCAAGTCGATCTTCACGCGAAAGAAGATGGGATTCGGCATTCCGATCGGCGCCTGGTTCCGAAAGGAGCTCAAGCCGATGGTGCATGACACGCTGCTGGCCGACGACGCGCGGATCGCACCGTACTTCCGCCGCGAAGTCGTCGAACGACTGGTCGGCCAACACGAGCGGATGGAAAACAACCACGGCTACCGCTTGTGGAACCTGCTGATCCTGGAGAAATGGCTCAGGCAGTGGGCGGGGTGACCGGCAGGGGGCGTGGCGCTCCATCAGTCGCACCGGACGGGAATGTCACCTGTGTCCCATTGGTCCCATCGGAGAATCGCACGCAGCGAACTGACAGGACGCAGGGGACGATCGTTACCCCATCAGGCAACGCTACGAAAAAATCGCCGATGGCGGGGGGAGGCCATCGGCGTTTTGGTGGAGAAGTGATTCGCGATCAGGACGTCGCTATTGAGGGTCGCTGTTAGGCGCTCTTGGTGGTCGGCATCTGGAACAGCTTTTGCTTTCCGGCGACCACGTCCTCGTCAATCGTGTACACCTTGCCTTCTTCTTGCTCAGGCAATTCGTACATGATGTCCAACATCACTTCCTCCAGAATCCCTCTCAGTCCTCGGGCTCCGACGCCTTTATTGAGGGCTTTGCGGGCGATCTGGTGCAACGCTCCATCGGTGAAGTGGAGTTCGCAGTTCTCCATTTTGAACAGCGCTTCGAACTGTTTGGTCAACGCGTTTTTGGGTTCCCGCAGCACCTGAACCAAGCCTTCTTCATCCAGCTCTTGCAGGTAGCTAACAACGGGCAACCGGCCGACCAATTCGGGGATCAATCCGAACTGCATCACGTCTTCGACTTGAATCTCGGCGACCAATTCGCTGTGCGTCTGTTCGTTCAGTCGTCCGGCGCCTTCGCCGAAGCCGAGGGTTTTGTGACCCAGTCGGTCTCGAATGATGTCTTCGATGCCGACGAAGGTCCCGCCGACGATGAACAGGATGTTGCTGGTGTCCAGCTGGATGTACTGCTGCTCGGGGTGCTTGCGTCCGCCTTGGGGCGGCACGTTGGCGACGGTGCCTTCGAGCATCTTGAGCAGGCTTTGCTGGACGCCTTCGCCGGACACGTCGCGGGTGATCGAGACATTGCCGCCGGTCTTGCCGATCTTGTCGACTTCGTCGATGTACAAGATGCCTCGCTGGGCGGCTTCGACGTCAAAGTCGGCCGCGTGCAGCAGTTTCAGCAACAGGTTTTCGACGTCTTCACCGACGTAACCGGCTTCGGTCAACGTCGTCGCGTCACCGATGGCGAAGGGCACATCCAACATGCGGGCGAGCGAGCGGGCCAACAGTGTTTTACCGCTGCCGGTCGGTCCGACCAACAAGATGTTGCTCTTTTCGATTTCGACGTCGCTGCTGCCTTCCCAATCGCTGGTCAAGCGCTTGTAGTGATTGTGAACGGCGACAGCCAAGACACGCTTGGCGGACGATTGTCCGATGACGTATTCGTCCAGGTGCTCGACGATCTTACGGGGCGATGGGATATCGCTGAACAATTGCTTGCTGGGACCGCGACGACGCTCTTCCTGTTCCAGAATCGACTGGCACAGGTCAATGCATTCGGCGCAGATGTACACGTCGCCTGGCCCTTCGACCAATGGACCGACGTCACGATAGCTCTTTCGACAGAACGAACAGAAGGCGTTCTTTTTGTTCGACGAGCTACTGCGCGTGGTACTGTTGTTATCCTTGACGGGCATAAACGACTCCTTATGTGCTTTAACAGACTCGTCCGAAGATCGACCACGCAGGGAGTGTTGCGATTGCCGGCCGAAGCCGGGTCACCGCAACGCTACGTATCCAGTCGATCCATCGGGACGCGCCGATTGAAAGCTTCAAACGGTTCGGCCCACAGCCCAAGCATCTCTTTTGCGTCATTGCTGGGAAGGAGATGAGTGATCAAGTTGATCGGTCATCGACTTCCGAGCGGGAGGTGATTTAAAAGAGTCGTCCGTAACGGATGCCTGAGCCCTGGTTGGTAAACTTAGTGGGTAAATGGTTTCCGAAGCCGATTGCCCAGGGAAAGATGGGAGGGCCAACTGCGGAAAAGGTGGCATCCTGCACGTCAGAACAAATTGATTCGTCATTGAATCAATGGAAGGTTCACTCCGACGAAGCTGATCTCAATCGTTACGACCGGGCGCCGTCTCGGCGTCGGGTCGATTCTCAGGAGCGTCCCCTTCGTCGGTTCCGTGGGATGCTGCCTGTATTGTTCGGAATTCCTCCTCGCTGATGTCACCTTTCAAACGCATTTCTTCGAAGTTTAAAAGGCCACTGGAGGTCGAATCCCAGTCTCCATTGGTGTAGTCGCGCAACCTTGCCACGAGGAAAAATGCGGCGGCAGACACGATGATCAAAATCAGTAGTGCAAGACCAGCCTTCACGGCCGGATCACTCAGTACGTCCATCATCATCGTCTTGTCTCTACCTGACCGCCCGCTCGCCCCGGCGTCGCCAGCTGACGTCGCCTCTCAGGGGGCAAATTCATGATACGACTGTCCAACCAACGTGGTCCAGCAGATTCGCCCTCGTGAAACACTTTTTTCGTGTTTCACGGGGTTTAAGTCAACATCGATTACGAAAGATCCAGCAACGCCAACGCCTCGCGCGCCGCGACCAACCCCAACCGTCCGTGCCCACAACAGCGAAAAACCGCCGGGCCGCCGTAGCCGCTTTCGGTCATCACCTCCCAGACCCGTCCCAAATCGATATCGCCGTGACCGAACCGTTGATCGCAGCCGCGTTCCAGGTCCGGTTCACACAAGTACACACAGCTGAGCCGGTGCTGCAGCCGTGCCAAGCGAGCCCCGATCGGAAACTCTCCCCCTAACAACATCTCCCCCACATCGGCCGCCAAGCCCAACGGCGCGTCGGTTCCGATCCATTGCCCGAACCGTTCGAAATGGGCCACCGTCGCGATCGCGTGTTCAGACACCGGTCGCAATGCCAGGTTCACTCCCAGCGGCGAAGCCAGTTGGACCAAGGGGGCGATCGCACCGGCCAATCGCTCCAGGATCTGTTCGCCGTGATCCTCGGGGACGGAGGGACGGCTGCCGCGCGGGCACACGCGGCCTGTGGAAAACGTGATCGCGACGGCCCCCATCTCCGACGTCGCTTCGATCCAGCGGCGGATGTTGGCGGCGGCCGAATCTCGAATCGCCGCATCCTGGCTGGCCAACGAAAACGCATCCAGGCATTCCGGGTCATCGTAAAACGGCGCATCGAGATCAATCACAATCGAAACGCCGTGCTCCTTGGCCGTCGCGGCAATCTCGGCCGACACCGAGTCAAACCACGGCGTGTCCAGATCCCAGCCGCCACGACACGGCCGGATCGCGACGGCACCGAACCCCAGTTCCGCCAGCTTTGGAATCAACGTCACCGGATGGTGAAACTCCAAACTGCTGCAATGGAACCCCGGCGTCATCTCAGGTCACCCGCAAACGTGTCGCAAGCAACAGCGCCGGCACCACAAGTGCAAACACGGCCACACCCCAGGCGGGCCCTGCACCCAAAAACGCGAACGCCGCCGACAGCGGAATGATCGTCAGGATACTGATGCGGATCAGATTTCCGATCACCGCCGGTTCGGGATGCAACTGAGCACGGAGACCGCGCAGCGCGATCGGTAGGAAGATCAGCCCGATCAGCATCGCGAATTGGCTGGTCGAAGCAATCGCCCAGCCGACCCGTGTTTCCGCCAGGGAAAAACTCGGCGCCAGGGCCAACGTCACTCCGCCGACCATCATCACCACAAACCCGGTCCTGAGGTTGATCCGGTGGCCACCGATCGCTTCGTCACGGGCCACCGTGGTGATGCCCATCACATAGACACCGAATCCCATCGCGATGACCAGCACGTAGCGTGGCACCACGGGCAAACCCTCATCCATCGCCAACAGCGGAGACGCACCGAGAAGAAAACTGAGCACGCGGCAGCCGCCCATCGCCGCCGGTGCAATCGGCGTGGGTTTCAAGGGACCGTCATAAGCGACGATCAATCCGGCCAGGGCCAGCGCGATCGCGGCCGGCAACCAAGTCGTGGCGTGATCGGCCGACGGCACATATCCCGACGCCGCGGCCAACAGCACGCCCAGGATCAAACAGGCCCAGCCAGCCGACTTGGCCGCCTGAACCGAAATCGCGCCGCTGGCGATCGGACGCGTCTTCCGCTCCGCCTTGTCTTTCTCCAAATCAAACACATCGTTGAGGATCATGCCGGCCCAATACAGCGCGACGCCGGCGGCCAGCACCAGGGCGAATCGTGCGACCGGCAGCGGACCGCCACCGACGAGCAGAAACGCAGCCCCGACGTCGGCCAACACCGTGAACACGTTGGGCAGACGAACGAGCTGCATCCAGGCAACGAGCGGACGAGAGGGTTCAGCAGTCAACGATTCACTCGTCCGTTGCCGGTGGCTCCGAATCGCCCTGAGTATCATCCTTGGCATCGCCTGCGGACTTCTGATCGGCGTTCGACTTCAAGTCGTCCAACAACAAAGTCATGCGTTGCTTCTGGCTTCGTGAAACGCCATCGGCAAGCTCGACGCCCTGCTCGGCAGCCTTGATCGCTTCGTCCCAACGCTGATCGGCGGCATGCAGGCGTGCGATCAGCTCCAGGATCGCGACCTTGCCGTCATCTTCGACGTTTTCCATCTCCACGGTCAACGCTTCGACCACCTCGGCACCCAAGGGCCCGATCTTGCCACCGTTCTGGACGATGTTGTAGAGCGTCATCGCGTGGCGGAACAACGCTTGCGGGTTGCCCTGAGTCGCCTTTCGCTCTTCGCGATAGAATGCAAAGTCGGCTTCGGTCGCTTTGCCGGCCATGAAGTTGAACTGCGGCTGCACGACGCGTTGCACCGTGGTCAAACGTTCTTTCAGTTCCGCGTCGCTGGTCTGGGCGATTTGATCGGCGAGCATGGTGCTGGCGTCTTCAAAGCGTCCGCGTCCGGCAAGCTGGTCCAAGCCTTGCAGGATTTCCTGGAACTTCTGCTCACGCTCCATGTCGGCTTTGAACGCCTCGCGATCCCAGCTGTCATCCAGAACGGCAGCCAACGGTTCGTCGAGCTCTCCCGGGTGACCGATCCACTCGATGACGCCCGTCTTGCCGACGATGAAGGAGGTCGGAATGCCGTTCTGGCCGGCCGCTTCCATGTAGTCGCGTTGGGTCGAACCGTCGGGATCCGTCGTCAGCGTGTAAGCCGCGGTGACCTCGGCGAAGGAGGCCTTTTGTCCAGGATACGGTTTTGCCAGCAGGGCTTCGACTTCATCGACCGTTTCATCCGAGACGCTGATGATCTGGACGCCGTCGTTGCGATGTTTGGTTTGCAACTCGGCCAAGTGCGGCATGCTGGCGATACAGGGTCCACACCAGGTCGCCCAGAACTCGACCACGTAGACCTTGCCGTCTTTGAACTCGGTGACACGCGTGTCGTCTTCGTGAAAATAATGCTCGATATCCAATGCGGGGGCATCCGACCCGATCCCGAGCGAGGGCTCGGCTTCGGCAGGTCGCAGCGTCAAAGCAGCGACGACTGCACAACAAACGGCAAACAGGGCGATGCGTTTCATAAGTGATTTCTTGATGGAAGTGGGGGGAGTTGGGGTGGGGGACGACGCTTTGATTTCGCCGCTGGTAGGTTCCGTTGCCAGTTTCATTACGCAAACATTCTACGAACGGAGCAACCCGCGGCAGAGGGCAATTCACCCTCATTGAAATGGATTTTGATCACCAATCCCCGACGCATCGCTCCGTCCACATGATAATCGAGCCACATCGCTGCTTCCGACTCGCAATCGGCCAGTCCCATCGGGGTCTGTCCCTAAAGGCCCCCGGGGTCTGTCCCCGGACGCATGGGACGCATGAGGGAGAAAACCCACGGATAGCAGGGCGAACCCACGGATTTGTTGCTGCTCCCCATCCGTGGG